>NZ_JADYXF010000053.1:0-24798 GCF_015864385.1 Pseudoalteromonas sp. SWXJZ94C | reverse complement strand
AACTATCATTTTTTTGTCAAAATATGCACGAAGAGCGAACCCAAAAAGAGATAAAGAAAAAGGACGATTAAAATGCGGCCTGAATCCAATTATCTCTTAATGTCTAACCTATGAATACCTCCTAAATATATTCGTCTAGATGTTTTCACAATAAAAGCTTTGGTGTCATTAGTTACATAGACGTGATGAGTAATGTAGATTTCTTAGATATTAAGAAGTAATTTATTTGGAGGAGTATTGTATGTTTTCGATATTAGTCGTACGGTGGTTTGTCACATTTTGTGCTTAAAAATAAAACGCCAGCTCTAGGCTGGCGTTAAAATACAATATTAAAGTTTAATTTAAGCTTTAGGGCCTGCATTTTTTATATCGTCAGATACATCGTACTTAGCAAAGTTTTCAGTGAAGTCAGCAGCAAGTTTTGCTGCATATTCATTGTACTTAGCTTTATCTTCCCAAGTATTAATTGGGCTAAGTAAGTTAGTATCTACACCCGGAACTGCTACTGGTACGTCTAGGTTTAATACGTCAATATGTTGAGTTTCAACTCCCGCTAATTTACCAGATACAATTGCATCAATTACTGCGCGAGTAGTTGGGATATCAAAGCGCTTACCTGTGCCGTAAGGACCGCCAGTCCAACCTGTATTTACAAGGTACACTTTAGCGCCAAACTCGCGTACACGCTTCATAAGAAGCTCAGCGTAAACACCTGCAGGGCGTGGGAAGAATGGTGCGCCAAAACATGTTGAAAATGTTGATTCAATATCGCTAGTAGATCCAATCTCAGTAGAGCCCACTTTAGCTGTGTATCCACTTAAAAAGTGAAAAGCAGCGGCTTCTTCGCTAAGAATAGAAACCGGTGGTAATACACCACTTACATCGCAGGTTAAAAACACAACTGCTTTTGGCTCGCCTGCACGGTTTTCTACTTTACGTTTTTCAACGTGTTCAAGTGGGTAAGCTGCACGGCTATTTTGAGTTAGACTTGTATCGTGAAAATCTGGAACGCCTTTTTCATCTAGTACTACATTTTCTAAAATAGTACCGAAGCGAATTGCATTCCAAATTACAGGTTCATTCTTTTGTGAGAGGTCTATACATTTAGCATAACAACCGCCTTCAATATTAAACACGCTTCCTGGTGCCCAACCGTGTTCATCATCCCCAATTAAGAAGCGAGTTGGATCTGCTGAAAGAGTTGTTTTCCCAGTGCCTGATAAACCAAAAAATAATGCAGTATCGCCAGCTTCACCTACGTTAGCAGAACAGTGCATTGGTAATACACCTTTTGCTGGTAGTAGGAAGTTTTGTACAGAAAACATTGATTTTTTCATTTCACCGGCGTAACGCATACCTGCAAGTAACACTTTACGTTGTGCGAAATTAATAATAACGGTGCCATCGCTGTTTGTTCCATCACGCTGTGGGTCACATACAAACGAGGGTACATTCATAACTTGCCATTGTGGAAAGTTAGAGGCGTTATATTTTTGTGGTTCAATAAACATGTTTTTGGCGAATATATGGTGCCATGCGGTTTCAGTAGTAACGACTACAGGTAGATAGTGCTTAGAGTCTGCGCCAACTTCTAGGTGAGAGGTGAAGTGGTCATTACTTTGCACATGTTCTTCTACGCGAGCCCATAAAGCGTCAAATTTGTTTTCATCAAATGGGCGGTTTACATTACTCCATTGAATGTCATCTTGAGTTGTTGCTTCTTGAACAATGAAACGATCTTTTGGTGAACGACCAGTACGATGACCAGTGATTGCAACAAAAGCTCCATTTGCGGCTAAAGTACCTTCGCCACGGCGGATCGCATGCTCGACAAGTTCAGCTGCGGTTAAATCGACAAAACGTGTAGCACTTTTAGTCATGTTTATACCTAACTATGTGAGAGAGTTTGAACGGATAGCTCTGGGATGTCAGTGCCCTTAAACTGAAATTATAGTAACAGAAGGTTTTAAGATATTCGAGCCCGTAAAGGCTCTAAAAACATATATATTTAGGAAAAAACATGAATAATTTCAATGATACCGGTGTCATAAAAGTGCGACTATTTATGACACCGGTATCATCTTTTTATAATATAAAACCGCATGTTTTGCGGTTTTGATTAGTGAGAATTGTTTAAGTTAAGTAATTAGTTAAAAATACTTTTTACGTCTTGTTCGTTAAAAACATATTCTTTTAAGCAATAATGACAACTAATATTAACAGACCCTTTTTCTTCAACATCTTTGAGCAATTCTTGCTGACCTATGTTAACAAGTGCGGTGATTGTTTTATCGCGGCTACAACCACATTTAAATTTAATAGCCTGTGGTTCGAATACGCGAGGGTTATCTTCGTGGTATAAACGAGTAAGAACAGTATTAGCATCAAGGTGTAATAGCTCTTCATCTTTAATGGTGTTGCTCAGAGCTTCTAAGTGAGCAAAGTCTTCAATCGACTTTTGTTTATCAACAGGTAGTACTTGTAAAAATAGACCACATGCTTTTGCACTGCCTTCTGTTGTGTCTGTTGCAAACCATAAACGTGTTTTTAATTGCTCTGATTGCTCAAAATAGCTTTCAATACACTCACTCAATGTGTCGTGCTCTAGCGGTACTATACCTTGGTAACGTTCGCCTTTACTTGGAGTAATGGTTATAACCATATAACCTTGCCCAATAAGCTCTTTTACCGTAGTACCGGTTATTTCGCTTTGTAAACGGGCTATACCACGCATGTTTTGTTTGTCATCACCATTAATTACTGCATATTTAACAGGTCCGTCACCTTGTAGTTGAACTGCAATTTCGCCTTCAAACTTTAAAGTCGCTGTAAGTAAACAGGTTGCAACGAGTAACTCTCCAAGCAAAGCCTTAACTGGTGCAGGGTAATTATGGTCGGCGATCATTTCATTGTAGGCACTCTCGATCTGAACGAGTTCGCCACGAACATCTAATTTGTTGAATAAATAACGGTGAAGTAAATCTTGTTGCATGAGCGGCTATACCTAACTTGATTTCATTTTTAAAAGTTCGCGTCTTTGCTTTTTATCGGGTTTTTTAACCGGATGAGGGGCAAAAAAGCTGTTATTTTTACGTGCGATAGCATTTTCTTCGCGTTTAACAATACTTGCATCAGATTCTTGATACAAGGTCTGTGCAATGGGGGCGCTTTGGCGATTTTCAAGCACTTTGTGTATAGTTATTATTTTTTCATCTACGCCTTGAGCAAGTTTGATTGTTGCTCCGACTTCTACTATTTTACTCGCTTTTGTACGCTGACCATTATAATGCACTTTACCTCCTTGCACCATTTCTCGAGCGGCTGCGCGTGTTTTATAAAAGCGAGCTGCCCATAACCATTTATCTAATCGAACTTTTAGCTCGTCTGCATGGTCTGAGCTTAACTTAGCATTACTTTTTTTACTCATAAGGAATTTTATCCATTATTTTTATAACTTAAAATTTATCATGAAATCATCTTAGGATGAAGGTATTACAACGAGTGCTTTCTTTTTGTACAACATGGTGAAGCTATTCATTTCGTTTACAAAGTTTAATATTAGTGCGCTTGTTGAATGAAAAATGAAAGGGTACTATGGGTACGCGCTTACGCAGTAAATTAAAATAAGAACATTATTTATGGAACAACAAATTCAGCAGTTTAAACAATTTTTAACTCGCTTACCGCACGCTAAATTAAGTGCATTAGTTACACTGTTAGTTGTTGTTTATCTTGCTTTTTTATTATCGCAGTTAGTTTGGCTTTTATGGCCAAAACCAGTTATGTCACCACTTACCCCAATGCATCAAGGTAATCAATCAAAAAGCGTTAGTAATAGCTCAGCGCAGCATATTATTGAGCAATTTTTATTTGGTAAAGTAACTGTAACAAATAACAATAATGCTGCACAGCAATCGCAGGTTATTAACAATGCACCTGAAACACGTTTAAGTATTAACTTAACTGGCATCGTTGCTGTAAATAATGATGACCAAGCAGGCATGGCAATTATTGAATCACAAGGTAAACAAGTGAGCTACCTTGTTGAAGACGTTATACAAGGTACAAGAGGTAAAGTATCGCAAATATTACCAGATCGTGTGATTTTGAGTGTGAATGGTCGGTTTGAAACATTAATGCTTGATGGTTTAGATTTTACTAAAAAAGTATCAATGCCCGTTTTAGCTGCCCGCGATGATGCAGATATGGGACCACAACAATTTGAATTAGCAGCAAGTGATCAGCAAATAAATGCAACGGCTGATCCCGAAGTAAAAGAAGCAATAATAGAAACGCGTGAAGAACTACTCGAAGAACCAGGAAAGTTATTTGACTATATACGCGTTTCGCAAGCAATGAGCGATGGAGAGCTTATTGGTTACCGCTTAAGTCCAGGTAAAGAGCCCGAATTATTTAAGCAAATGGGATTACAAAATAACGATTTAGCTATTGCAATTAATGGCTATCAATTAACAGATTTAAAACAGGCCATGTCAGCTATTAATGAGCTGCGAAATAGTACTGATGCCAATATCACTATAGAACGTGATGGTGAACAAATAGATGTGCAATTTAGCCTGCAATAACTTAGCTTTGGAGTTTTAACATAATGGTTCAGGTGCTACACCTCAATAAAATTAAGAAAGGGTTAGCTAAGTATGCAGCACTTTTTTTAGCGGCAAGTATTTCATTGTCAGTTTCAGCTGTTGAATACGCTGCTAACTTCAAAGGTACAGATATCAACGAGTTTATTAATATTGTTGGTAAAAACCTTAATAAAACAGTCATCATCGACCCTAATGTGCGTGGCAAAGTTAATGTGCGTAGTTATGAGCTTATGGATGAGTCGCTTTATTATCAGTTCTTTTTAAATGTTTTGGAAGTTTACGGCTATTCGGCTGTTGAAATGGATAATGGCATTATTAAGGTTGAAAAAAGTTCTGATGCTAAAAAATCTAATGTGCCATTAATTACTGATGGTAATGAAGCCAGCGGCGACATGATGATTACGCGTGTTGTGCGTGTTAAAAACGTAAGCGTACAAGAACTTGGTCCATTAGTTCGCCAGTTTAGCGATCAAAAAGATGGCGGGCATGTTGCTAACTTTAACGCTGCGAATGTAATGATGTTAACGGGTCATGCTGCATCAGTTAATCGTTTAGTTGAGATTATTCGCTCAGTGGATCAAGCGGGTGATAAGCGAGTTGATATTGTTAAGCTTAAATACGCCACTGCTGATGATGTTGTCTCAGTTGTAGATAATATCTACAAAGACAACGGTAAAGGCAGTGTTCCTGAGTTTTTAATTCCAAAAGTAGTTGCTGATGGGCGTACCAACAGCGTTATTGTAAGTGGTGAAGGCCAAGCTCGCACTCGTGCAATTGAACTAATTAAACGCCTTGATGGCGAGTTAGAAAGTCAGGGCAATACAAAAGTATTTTACCTAAATTACGCTAAAGCTGAAGATTTAGTTAAGGTACTACAAGGTGTTAGTAAGTCATTAGTAGATGATGGTCAAGGTGGAGCGGCTAAGACAAGCAGTCGTAATAGTAACGATACCAGCATTGAGTCTCACCCAAGTTCAAACTCATTAATTATTACGGCTCAGCCCGATACTATGCGCTCACTTGAATCTGTTATTGAGCGACTTGATATTCGTCGTGCTCAAGTTCTGGTTGAGGCAATCATTGTTGAGGTGATGGAATCTGACGGTGTGAACCTAGGAGCACAGTGGATTTCTGAAGATGGTGGTTTATTACAGTTTAACAATGGCTCTACGGTTCCGGTTGGGTCGTTAGCTGTTGCCGGTGTAGAAGCTCAAGATATAACAACAACACAAACAGTGATTGGAACTGAGACTGGTACGGTTACAAGCTATGATGAAACGAGTACCGGTGATTACTCTAGCCTTGCCTCATTGCTTAGCGGTATTAATGGCTTAGCGTTTGGCATTGTAAAAAGTGACTGGGGCGCAATTATCCAGGCCGTTTCTACCGACACTAACTCAAATATATTAGCGACGCCTTCCATTACAACAATGGATAATGAGGAAGCTTCAATGATTGTGGGTCAAGAAGTACCTATAATTACAGGTTCTCAAACAGGAAGTGATAACTCTAACCCATTCCAAACAGTTGAACGCCAAGAAGTGGGTGTAATGTTAAAGGTTACGCCACAGATTAATGATGGCTCAGCTGTATTGCTTACTATTGAACAAGAAGTATCGAGTGTGAGTGGTGCAACTGCCGTTGATATTTCAGTTAATAAACGTGCAATTAAAACAACAGTAATGGCTGACGACGGTGGTATGGTTGTACTTGGTGGCTTAATTGATGAAGATGTGCAAGAAAGTGTATCTAAGGTACCAATACTTGGTGATATTCCTATTATAGGGCATCTATTTAAATCTACTAATACCACTAAGCGCAAACGTAACTTAATCGTATTTATTCGTCCCACTATTATTAGAGATGGCATAAGTATGAATAAGTTAAGTTTTAATAAATATAACTTTATACGTAACGCGCAAGTAAAAGAAAGTGATGATGGCATAGAGCTAATGCCTAACACTGATACGCCTGTTTTGCCTGAATGGAATGACGAATTAGTGCTGCCACCTACGTACGAAGAGCACTTACGCAGCCAGCAAGATCAACAAGAGAAGAATGATGACTAATGCGATTCAAGAGATAAACCAAGATGTGGTTCATCCTAGTACGCATAATCAGGATGAACTATTAACAAGTGATGTACTTGTTGAGCTTCCAGCAAAGCGCTTACCATTTTCATATGCTAAGCGTGCTGGAGTATTACTAAGCAAAAACAAAGATCATCGAATCGTATATTATCGTGGAGATCTTGATGTAGAAGTACTTTTAGAAGTACGTCGCATTGCGGGCTATGGTTTTACATTAGAGCAGCTTGAGGATGACAAGTTTGAACTATTACTTGAAGCTTCATATCAGCGAGATAGCTCTGAAACCCAGCAGATGATGGAAGACATTGGTAACGAGGTTGATTTATTCTCACTTGCTGATGAGCTTCCTCAGACAGAAGATTTACTTGCCGGCGACGACGACGCGCCAATTATCAAGCTTATTAACGCTATGCTTAGTGAAGCGATCAAAGAAGGTGCATCCGATATTCATATCGAAACCTTCGAGCAAGAATTGGTTATTCGTTTCAGAGTAGATGGTGTACTTAAAGAGGTACTTAAGCCTAATCGTAAATTAGCGTCTTTACTCGTATCTCGTATTAAAGTAATGGCTAAACTCGATATTGCCGAAAAGCGTATTCCACAAGATGGTCGTATTAGTTTACGTATTGCTGGTCGCGCAGTTGATGTACGCGTATCTACAATGCCATCTAGTTTTGGTGAGCGCGTAGTATTGCGTTTACTCGATAAAAATAACGCGCGTTTAAACCTTGAAGATTTAGGTATGACAGCGCCAAACCGTGCATTATTTTCTGATTTAATTAGTAAACCTCACGGTATTATTTTGGTTACTGGACCTACAGGTTCTGGTAAAAGTACCACCTTGTACGCAGGTATGAGCCAAATTAACTCGCGCGATCGCAACATTTTAACCGTTGAAGATCCAATTGAGTATGAAATTCCAGGTATTGGTCAAACACAGGTAAATACAAAAGTAGATATGACATTTGCTCGGGGGCTACGTGCTATTTTACGTCAAGACCCTGATGTAGTTATGGTCGGTGAAATACGTGACCTTGAAACCGCGCAAATTGGTGTGCAAGCATCTCTTACGGGTCACTTGGTTATGTCTACTTTACACACTAATACTGCATCTGGTGCTATTACCCGTATGGAAGATATGGGTGTTGAACCTTTTCTACTTTCATCATCTTTACTTGGTGTTTTATCACAGCGCTTAGTGCGTACCTTATGTAATAGTTGTAAAGAAGGTCATGTTGCTGATGAAGGTGAGTGTCAGTTACTGGGTGTGCCGTTTGAGAGTGAGCCAACTATATACCGTGCTGTAGGTTGCGAAGAATGTAATTTTAATGGCTATAAAGGTCGTACTGGTATTCATGAATTACTTGTAGTTGACGAAACAATACGTGAAATGATTCATAACGGCAAAGGCGAGCAAAGTGTAGAAAAATACATTCGTAAAAAAAGCCCAAGTATTCGTCAAGATGGTTGTAGTCGTGTGCTTGTAGGTAAAACAACGCTTGAAGAAGTGCTGCGTGTTACCCGTGAGGAAGGTTAGTTATGGCGGCGTTTGAGTACCGCGCCTTAGATGGCAAAGGAAAAGAAAAAAAGGGCATTTTAGAAGCTGATACAGCTAAGCAAATTCGCCAAATTTTACGTGACCAAAAACTAACGCCACTCGAAGTATCACCAGCAGCACAAGGTGATAAACAAGTTAAAGGCGAAAAAACTTCATTATTAGGTGGCTTTTTTAAACCTTCTATATCCACTTCTGATCTGGCGCTTATTACTCGTCAACTAGCAACATTAATTCAGTCAGCATTGCCAGTCGAAGGTGCTGTTATGGCTGTTGCTGAGCAGTGTGAGAAGCCACGCTTAAAGCGTATGTTAATGTCAGTACGTTCAAAAGTTGTTGAAGGTTATACACTTGCCGATGGTATGAGTGAATTTCCACATGTGTTTGATGATTTATACCGAGCAATGGTTGCAGCAGGTGAAAAGTCGGGTCATTTAGATCAAGTATTAAATCGACTTGCTGACTATACCGAGCAACGCCAGCATATGCGCAGTCAAATTACTCAAGCAATGGTTTACCCTATTATTTTGGTTATATTTGCGATTGGTATCGTCTCGGTCTTATTAGGCACGGTTGTTCCTAAGATACTAAAAACCTTTGAAAAAACTAAGCAAGTATTACCTTGGACAACAGAGTGGGTAATGGCGGGTAGTCATTTTGTACAAAATTATTGGTTTATTAGTTTAATCGCTATTACTGGTATTGCTATAGGTATTAAACATGCTTTAAAACAGCCAAAAATTCGTTTTTGGTGGGATGACCGAATACTCCATATGCCAGGTATAGGTAAAGTTGCACGTGGTATTAATACGGCCCGCTTTGCACGTACTTTAAGTATTTTATCGTCAAGCTCAGTACCACTACTCGAAGGTATGCGTATATCGGGTGGTGTTTTGGTTAACGAAAAAATTAAAAAGGCGGTTGCAGCAGCTTCCGACCGGGTAAGTGAAGGAGCAAGCTTAAGAGCTGCACTTCAGCAAACAAAGTTGTTTCCGCCAATGATGCTACACATGATAGCCAGTGGCGAAAAATCCGGTGAGCTTGAACAAATGTTAGAGCGAGCCGCAAATAACCAAGACCGTGAATTTGAAAGCATGGTTAACGTATCGCTAAAACTATTAGAACCTGCAATGATTGCTTCAATGGCAGTGATTGTATTGTTTATAGTGATGGCAATTTTACAGCCAATTATGGCAATGAATAAAGCCGTAGGGCTTTAATTTTTTATATATTAATGGTTTTACCTAAACCATTTTTGTTTAGTGTTTTTAGAATAATGAGGTAATTACGTGAATAAACAATCAGGTTTTTCTTTACTAGAAGTGATGGTGGTACTGGTTATCATCGGAATGATTATGTCAATTGTAGCGCCTAATATTATGGGTCAACAAGAAGAGGCCGCTATTGATAAAGCGCACTTGGATATTCAGCAACTTGAAGATGCAATGAGCCTTTATAAACTTAAAAATAAGAGCTACCCAAGCACAGAGCAAGGACTTGAAGCACTTGTAAATAAAACAAGCATTGAGCCTGTTCCTAAGCGCTTTCCTGATGGTGGTTTTATTAGTGAGTTACCAGATGATCCATGGGGTAATACATACCAGTTAATCAGCCCTGGAGAAGTAGGTAAATTTGATATCTTCTCTATTGGTCCTGACGGTGAAGTGGGAACTGATGATGATATTGGTAACTGGGATCCTGAGAAACAATAATGCTGATTAATCGTATTTTGTGTTCGTACGTTAATAACCAGAGCTTACTATGAAAGTAAGCTCTAAACGTATGCATTCAAAAAGCAGAGGCTTCAGTTTAATAGAAATTTTAGTGGTATTAGTGATCATCGCTTTTGCCACAAAAATGGTGGTATATAGCTTAGAAGGCGGCGCGGAAGATGCGTTAGACACTCAAGCTCTTAGGCTACATACCACCATTAATATGGCATCAGAATTTGCTATTTTGAACCAAGTTGAGTTAGGAATTCAGGTTGATAATAATATATTTGAGTTCTTAGTTTTTGATGGCGAAAAATGGATAACATTTGATAGAGAAGAGTTATTTGAACCGATTGAATTTGATGAGCGCTTTAAGTTAACGCTTAACCTTGAAGACTTAGCATGGGCAGCAGATAACTTACTTGAACAATCTAATTGGCGCGAACTAATGAGCGGTGGTGACGAGGATAGCTTATTAGAACTTAGGGAACTTAAAATTCCACAAGTGCTTATATTATCATCTGGAGAAGTAAGTGCATTTCAGCTTACGCTTGAATTAAAAGAGCAAAGTGAGCCTGTTTACTTTATTGAGGGTGAGTTTACCGCACCAGTTAACTTACGCCGAGAGCCAGAGTAATGAATACCAGTAAAGGTTTTACCTTATTAGAAGTGTTAGTTGCCTTAAGTATTTGTGCCATGACGGGCATTGCTGCAATGCAAGCAACTAGTGAGCATATACATCACTTATCGAGTATTGAGGATCAAACTTACGCTTCGTGGGTTGCTGAAAATGTAATGATAGAGCAGCGTACCAAAGGCGAGCAGTGGGAAGGTAAAGATAAACTGCGTGGTAGTGAAATAATGGCAGGTGTGGAGTGGTTTTGGCAGCAAAACGTGATTGCTACTGCAGATAAAAGTTTCGTAAAATTAACGATCAATGTCTTTAGTGACGAAAAGTATGAGCACTCTGTATATGAGCTTTCAACTTATTTAAATAAAGGTAATAAGTAAGTGAAGCAGCGCGGGTTTACGTTACTAGAAGTGATGGTGGCTTTAGGTATTTTGGCTTTTGTTATTATTGCGACTCATCAAATATTAGAAACGACGACGAGAGCCAAAGATGCTTCTGATGAGAAAATAGCAGAGCTAAATGGTTTGCAAACTACATTTAGGCTTATGGACCAAGATTTTAGTCAAATGACAAAACGTGTTGTACGCAATGAGTCAGGCGATGAACAAGATTTATATTTACTCGCGGGACGCTATGTACTTGAAAGTCAATATGATGGAATAGCGTTTGTACGCGATGGCTGGGTAAATCCAATCAATTTATTGCCGCGTTCTGAACTTCAAGCTGTTGGTTATAGAGTTATTGACGATAATTTAGAGCGAGTTTATCGGGTGTATGTTGATCAACTCGATAACACTGAACCACGAGTTCAAGTTGTGCTTAAAAATATTGAAGAGCTCAAGTTTGAATTCTTAGATGACAAAAATGAATGGCAAGATCAATGGGAAATCAAAGCATTACCAAAAGCAGTTGCCGTTACATTACAACAAATAGAACTTGAACCTATTCGTCGCATATTTTTAGTACCAGGGCAGGGTAAAGTGATTACACCTCCGAGTACAACAACGTCTACTGGTACCGAACAAGATGACGGAGATACGCAATAATGGGTCATCAATCTTCTCGTGGTGCGGCAATTGTCATAGTGCTGTTCATGGTTGCATTAGCCGCAATTTTAGCTGTCGAAATGAGCGCTAATTTAATGGTGCAGGTACAAAAGAGTACCAATTTACAAGGTCATCAACAGGCTAAGTGGTACGCTTACGGAGCAGAAGAACTTGCTATTAAAGCACTAATCCAAAGCAAAAAAGATGACCCTGACAAAACAACGCTAGAACAAGTGTGGGCTACGCAGGGAGATATACCATACCCAGTTGAAAACGGTACGTTAAGTGGAAAAATAACGGATTTACAGGCCTGCCTAAATTTAAATGCACTTGGTGTAGAACCCGATTCAAATAGTGTAAGTAAAACAAATCCTGCACATAAAGCATTGTTTGCATTACTTGAGAATATAGAAGACTTACCAAGTGATGAATCAGAAGAGACAATGGCGGATAGTGTATTTGATTGGCTTGATGCTGACAGCATAACGTATCGCTCAGGTGCTGAAGAAGGTGAGTACTTATCGCGTGATTTCCCTTATATGACTGCTAATAGCTTATTTGCATCAACGTCAGAGCTTCGTTTAGTTAAGGGCTTCAACCCGCTTGTAATGGAAAAGGTATTACCTTTTGTATGCGTTATTCCGGGGAGTACGCTACTTTCTATTAATATAAACACATTAACGTCCGATCAGGCCCTAATACTTAGTGCATTAATTGATGAGTTAAGCTTATCTGGTGCTGAAGCCGTTATAGCAGCCAGACCGCAAGCCGGTTTTGATAATAAAGAAGATTTTTTTGAAGAAGTACAACAGCAAGGCGGACAAAACGTTAAAGCAGTCGAGAACTTATTTAGCGTAAGTAGCGAATATTTTAAATTACAAACGCAGGCAAACTTTGTCGATCTGCGTTTTTCGATGACCACATTACTGTATGCCTCAAATGGCGATGTAACGATACTGGCGCGAAAATTTGGAGGCGTACAGTGACAGAAATATTGTTGATCCGCACGGGTCAAACCGAGCAAGAATTACTTAACTGGTTAATATACTCACCACAAGAACAAGAAATAATAGCCAGTGGTGAATTATCGGATGCGAGCCATTTAAGTGAACTCACTGAAAAAGCACAAAGTCGTGAAGTCGTTGTGTTGCTTCCTTGTGATCAAGTACAACTAAAAACAGTTGCTTTGCCAACTAAATGGAACCGCAAACTCGAACAAGCATTGCCATATATGCTCGAAGAAGATATTGCCTGCGATGTAGATGATTTATTTATTGCTGTGGGTGAATCAACGATGGTTGGAGAGCAACATGGAATACGTGTTGCTATGATGGATCGTGAATGGTTTGAGCGATGGCTTGCATTATTTACAGAGTATAGTTTATCGGTATATAAAATATT
Organism: Pseudoalteromonas sp. SWXJZ94C; assembly: GCF_015864385.1. Taxonomy (NCBI): domain Bacteria; kingdom Pseudomonadati; phylum Pseudomonadota; class Gammaproteobacteria; order Alteromonadales; family Pseudoalteromonadaceae; genus Pseudoalteromonas; species Pseudoalteromonas sp. SWXJZ94C. Next base: position 11,756 of record NZ_JADYXF010000053.1, on the reverse strand, counting down.
ACCAGATGCTTTGTTATTACCTCCTGCAGATGAAGGTACGGTAACAGCGATAGAGCTTAATAATCAGTGGTTATTTAAGCAAGATCACTGGCGAATAGGTGCAGTGGAAAGAAGTTGGTTAAGTGGCTATTTAACGGCAACGGGCAACCCTGATATAAAGCACTTTAGCCCTGCAACCCAATTTCCTGAGAGTGTAAACTTATTACCTCAAACCAGTGACTATGATTTGCCGTTAGCATTATTTGCTAAACAACTCGAACACGTTAAATTTAACCTTCGCCAAGGAATGTACCAACTTAAAAAGAAAAGTACATTATGGTGGGGATATTGGAAAAGTGCTGCCATTGTTGCTGGTGTTGCGTTGGTATCGACTATCGCGATAAAAGCTATTGAGTTGAATCAATTAAATACACAGTTAGAAATTGCTAAAACACAAGTCGTTGAACGTTATCAAACAGCTTTTCCTGGCACTAAAGTGCGCCCACAACTTGTTAAAAGCCAAATTATGGGTGAACTTAAAAAAATACAGGGTTCAAGTGATGCTGGATTCTTAGATTTAACAACTAATTTAGTTGATGTGTTTTCACAAGTAAGTGAATTTACACCTGAGACATTGCGTTATGATAATCGTCGTAATGAATTGCGTATTCGTGCTAGAGCTAAAGACTTTCAAACTTTTGGTAAAGTTAAAGCATTACTCGAAAAACAGGGTTTAACAGTAGATCAAGGCTCACTAAATAACGACGGTGACTTTGTTGTAGGCGAAATTAAACTGCGAGGTACAGTATGAAAAAGCAGTTAATACAATATTGGCGCTCACTTAAAGAACAAGAGCAACAGTTAGTCATAATAGCTGGTGGTATTTTTATTATTTTTATTATTGTAATGGGAATATTTAGACCGTTAAATAATGCGATAGAACAGGCTGAAAAATCAAAAATTAAACAGCAAGAACTATTAGTTTGGGTTGATAAAAGTATTGCTCAGCTTAAAGCCGCAGGTAATACAAAAGTTTCGAGCACCCAAAATCTAAGCCAAATTGTTAATTCAACTCGTGGGCGTTATAAAATCACAATTAGTAAAATGCAGCCAAGTGATGACTCACTGCGTTTAACGCTCGATTCAATAGAGTTTAATCAACTTATAGAGTGGCTCGATGAACTGGTGAGTCAGCATGGAATTCGAGTTGAAAATTTAGATTTAAGCCGTGACGATAAACCGGGTTATGTGCGTGTAAGTCGTTTGGTATTAGAGAATTAATTGATGAAAAAAACAATAACGTTATCTATCGTATTTTTACTTAGCTTTATTATTTTTTGTATTGTTAAGCTACCTGCTGTTATAGCACTTGATTTAGCTAAGCCTTATTTGCCTAAACAATTAGAGGTAGGTCAAACCATAGGCAGTGTGTGGCAAGGGAAAATGATGCAGTTACGCTACGAAGGTGAGCAATTAAATAATGTACGTTGGGATATTTCTGGATGGCAATTATTTACAGGTCAGTTAAATGTGAATTTAAAATTTGGTGATCCACGTGAGCGTAGTGATATTTCGGGTTATGCGGATGTCAGTTACGGATTATTAAACAATACAGTTAAAGTAACCGATGGACTTGTACGCTCAACGGTAGAGCGAGCAATGCAACGTATTCAATTACCGCTGCCAGTTACTGCAAAAGGACGCGTAATATTAGAGCTTAATGAATACACTTCGGGTGAGCCTTACTGCGAGTCATTACAAGGTGAAATAGCGAGTCCTGATATTGACGTACAAGGCTTAAATGGCTGGTTTAACATTGGTCCACTAGGTGGAAAGCTAAGCTGTAAGTCGGGTGATGTGGCTATATTAATTGACCCTGAGAACACGTTAGGTCTTGAGGCAGATGCTACACTTAAAGCTAATTTTGATTTTAGAGTAGCCGGTTACGTTAAACCTGATGCCAGCTTACCTAAAGATGTACATGACGCGGTTAAGTTTTTAGGTCGACCAGATAACCAAGGTCGTTACCCGCTCAATTTTTAATACTTATAAATAAAGAGTTTTGATGCAATTACCCCAATTTACTGAGCTACATGCAAAGCAGCTCAGCACTTTTTTAGACACCCAGCCAAAAGCAATGACCTTAACGCAAAGCCAAGGCTATTTATTTGGTGTTATTTGTTCACCAGATCCATTAGATGTACACGAGTGGATTGAAAAAATATTACCAAGCACAGCTAATAATTTAGATGAAGAAATACTATTTTTATTTATGGCGTTATACCACCAAATTAGCGAGCAAGTGTTTGAAGTGGGTTATAAATTACCAACAGGATACAGTAATGATTTTTGTAGAAACTGGAGTGAAGGCTTTTTAAAAGCAACAACTGTTTATACTCAAAAATTATTAGGTGCAGAGCAATTAGAAGTAGAATATAAAGAAGCTTTAGAAAGTGCCCAAGCAACATTAAGCTTTTTTGCTTTAGATGAGCAAACCATAACGCTGATAGCGACTCAAAATAATATTGATGTGCAGCAGGTCTGTTTACAGCAATACGAATTAATGGGCGACTTTGCATTAGGCTTTGCTGAGCTTATTGAGATAGTAGCGCTCAACAGTGGTTTGTATACCGATGAAGGGTGGGACGAGTAATTATTTTTTAGAATTTTGGTTACTTAATATTTAATGAGTATGTAAGTAACCATATACAAATAATGCTTTAAGCGCCTAGCTCTAGCATAATATTAGTGCAGCCTTGTTTGCACTTAACTACGCCTTTACTTGATTCATCAGTCGCTAAATCAAGCTTTAACACACCATCGCACTTCTCACACTTTATTGTTTTTCCTTGCCCTAGTTTTTTAAGCATATTGCGCTGTTTGTGGAATGAGTCACTGGTTTTTTTATTTAATACTGAAAAATCCATTACTTTACTCGCTTTTGCTCTAACGATTCAGACACTATTTTACATACTGTATTTAAACGGTCATCGTAAAAGTACAAATTTAGATCGCGCTCACGACAATAACGTAAATGAAATAACTGTACTGAGTCATTTGTCGTGAATGTTTTTTCTATATATTCACTTTCAGATTCTGACAACTTTAACTGTGAGCTAATTAGGTTTTTAGCCATGCTAGCTGCTGGACCACGATTCATTTTTGTTGAGTCACTTAAAAAACCAATTCCTTCGCCTAAAAGTTTTTCTCTAGGCTCTTTTATAAGTGGGTGATCAATAGTAAATAAGGCAAGGATCACAATTACTAATATAATAAATTTTTTCACGAAAGCGTAAACCTTGATCTGAGTGAGGTTGAATTACTATGCAGTGTAATAAAATGCATTTTAAAAGCAAGTAACTAAGGTGAATAAATTATTAGCAATCTATGCCAGTAATTTTAATCAATATTGGTATAATAGCTAGCAGCAGTCAGATATTTCTGAAATATCTGAAAGTATTCAAGTGGTGGTTTATTGAACTAAACTCGTTTAGTAAGTAACTTGCTACTCTTTACCGTGTAGTGCACCTGAATATTGCTGAACTTTTATTTCCAAGCGGCGTTGAGGAACTTCGATGGACAAACAAATTAAAGTAAAAAATATCCCTGTAGAGGTAAAAATCCAAAAGCCGGATTTGAGCCGTCAAGATGACAGGTTCAACCCCGGAAACCGCATTTATGTGCGTGCTGTAAAAGGTCTTCATCAACTATTAAGGCAACAGATTGGCTTTTTAGGCATGCTTGCATTTATGGTACTTCCATGGATTAATTTTAACGATCAGCAGGCGGTACTATTTGATTTAATGGGTCAGAAATACAATATTTTTGGCTTAACGCTATGGCCACAAGATTTCACCATATTAGCGTTTATTTTTATGTTGGCAGCGTTTGCGCTGTTTTTAGTGACCACCTTTTATGGACGGGTGTGGTGTGGTTACACTTGCCCGCAAACTGTATGGACCTTTATATTTATTTGGTTTGAAGAAAAGTTTGAAGGTACTGCTAACCAACGTAAAAAGCTCGATGAGCGACCAATGAGCTTTGATAAGTTTTGGCGAAAAACGGCAAAGCATTCTAGTTGGGTTCTGTTTTCTTTATATACAGCAATTTCTTTTGTAGGCTACTTTACGCCAATAAGAGAGCTACTCCCTGATTTTGTAACGTTTAATGTAGGTGGTTATGCATTGGTAAGCATTATCTTCTTTGCTGCGTGTACCTATGGTAATGCGGGTTGGATGCGAGAAATTATGTGTTTACACATTTGTCCTTATTCACGTTTTCAATCAGCCATGTTTGATAAAGACACATACACAGTAACGTACGACGAAAGCCGAGGTGAAAGCCGTGGTCCTCGTTCACGTAAAGTAGATCATGAAGACTTAGAACTGGGCGACTGTATAGACTGTAATTTATGTGTTCAAGTATGCCCAACAGGTATTGATATTAGAAATGGGCTACAAGCTGAGTGTATTAACTGTGGTGCTTGCATTGATGCATGTGATGGTGTGATGGATAAAATGAAATACCCGCGTGGGCTTATTTCATATACAACAGAGCGAAATCTTGAAACTCCGGAAAATAAAACGAATCCACTACGAGCCAAAATCATTGGTTACACGGTCATACTTGTTGTGCTTACGGGGGCACTTGTAGCTAATATCGTACTGCGAAAAACAATGGATTTTGATATTATTCGCGATCGAAACCAATTATATCGTGTCGATTTTGATGGTTTAGTAGAGAACACCTATACATTAAAGGTAATTAATAAAGCGCAGTACGAGCAAACCTTTAATATTAAAGTACAAGGGTTAGATAACTTTAAGTATATAGGGAACCAATCATTTACTGTGCAGGCAGGGCAATCTCATAACGTGCCATTGTCGCTTGCAATGGACCCTTATGATTTGAAAGTGCCGATGACAGAGTTTAACTTTGTGCTTTCACCAGTAGGTGAGCCAGATGAGACAATATCGCAGTCAAGTAACTTTTTCAAAGCGCGATAATCACAATCGACCTTAATTAGGTAAGTTGATATAGCAATTAACAAAAGCGGGTATATAACCCGCTTTTATTTTTATATAAGAAGAGTATGAGTAAATTTAGTTTTATTGATTTAACACCCGACCTAATACTCGATGCAATAGAAAGCGTAGGTGTTTACGCCGAGTCTGGTTTATTGGCGCTCAATAGCTACGAAAACAGAGTGTATCAATTTAAAGCCGATGATGGTCTGCGTTACGTAGTAAAGTTTTATCGTCCAGAACGTTGGAGTAGGGAGCAAATTCAAGAAGAGCACGACTTTGCGTTCGAACTAGCTGATGCAGAAGTACCCGTTGTTGCTCCTATTTTACATAATGGGCAAAGCTTGTTTGAGCATCAAGGCTACTTATTTGTGTTATTTCCGAGCGTAGGTGGGCGCTTATTTGAGGTTGATAACCTAGATCAGCTTGACGTGATGGGGCGTTTGATTGGTCGAATGCATCAAGTTGCTAAAACCAAACCCTTTGTTTACAGACCAACGGTTACATGTGACGAATATCTGCATACAGCAAAAGTTCATCTTCAAAAAAGTAACTTAGTGCCAATGGGGATTAGTACAGCCTTTTACACTATTTTAGATTTAGTGATAGATCAGGCTCAAAAACAATATAAAGATGTGCAAAGTATTCGCCTACACGGCGACTGCCACGTAGGTAATATTCTGTGGGCAGGGGATGCGCTAATGTTTGTCGATTTAGACGATAGTCGCCAAGGACCTGCAATCCAAGATTTATGGATGATGCTCAGTGGCGATAAAGCGACACAACTGTTACAGTTAGACACCCTTGTAAATGCGTATGAGGAGTTTTGTGATTTTGATCACTCTCAACTCAAATTGATTGAACCTCTGCGAGCAATGCGTATTATTCATTATATGGGATGGGTAGCAAATCGATGGAGCGATCCTGCTTTTGTACGGAACTTTTCATGGTTTGCTGATGACAAATACTGGGAGCAACAAATTTTAACACTCAAGGAACAGCTATCTGCACTGCAAGAAGCGCCGTTAAATTTATTGCCATAATATTTCTTTAAAGACTAAGTATAACGAGACACGAATGTTTAAAAAATTAAAATTAAGCTTACTACTTTTTTGTTTACCTTTTGCAGCATTTGCCGCACAGTTTGAGGTGGATAATCAGTATACTATTATTAATGTAGAAAAAAGTGCGACTCCGCAAGTTACAGAGTTTTTCTCATTCTATTGCCCGCATTGTTATAAGTTTGAATCAGCAGCAAAAGCAATTGAACAGGGTTTACCTGAAGGCGCTGAATTTGTTAAAAACCACGTTAACTTTTTAGGTGGTGTATCACCGCAAGCGCAAAGCAATTTAAGCTTTGCCTACTTGATTGCTAAGCAACATGGTCAAGCGCAAAGTATTAGCGATCAAATATTCAAAAGTATTCATGTTCAACGTGCTCCTTTAACTGAAATTAAAGATGTTAAAAAGCTACTTGAAATAAATGGGATTGATAGTGCAACATTTGATCAAGATATTGCTAGCATGCCAATTATTTCGGCTGAGCAAGCAATGCAAAATAAACAAAATAAATATTCAAAATTAGGTGCCCTTACTGGCGTACCTACTTTTATTGTTAATGATAAATATAAAATAAACCTCAATACCATCAAAAACCAAAAAGAACTTGATGAGTTAGTGGCATTTTTATTAGCACTATGAATTTAGGAGTATAAAAATGATTAAATTAGTTAAAGCAGGTTTGCTTGCAGTATTACTTCCTATGGCGGCAACAAGCTTTGCTGCAACCTTTGAGGAAGGTGTGCATTACGATGTTGTATCTGAGCGAGCAACAAAAAAACCGGAAGTTAAAGAGTTTTTCTCATTTTACTGTCCTGCATGTAATAACATGGAAGGGCTAATTACTGAATTTAAGCCATCGCTTGATAAAAACGTTAAATTTAAAAAGAGCCACGTTGATTTTGTAGGTGTACGCGACCCAGAGAATCAACAGATGATGAGCCAAGCACTTGCTACTGCAGAAGTACTTCCGCAAAAAGATCAGATTATTTCTGCGATCTTTAATCATATTCATACAAAGCGCGCTAAATTTAATGAGCTTGCAGATGTAAAAGATATATTTGTAGCGCAGGGCGTTGATGGCGATAAGTTTGATAAGTTATTTAAAAGCTTTTCTGTACGTACGCTAAGCTCTAAAATGAAACGTGACCAAGATTACTTTAAAGATAAGGGGGCACTTCGTGGCGTACCTACTTTTATCGTAAATGGTAAGTACAAGTTAAACCTTGGTAAAGAGTCTGGTATTTATAAGTCAGAAGATATTAGCGAACTAATTAACTATTTAGCTAACAAATAAATTTAGCTAAAACTAAAAAAAGCTCCTACAAGGAGCTTTTTTTATGGGTAACGTTTACTAAGCGTATTTATTATTTGCGTTGTAAGAAAACACCTGACTCAATATGATGTGTGTAAGGGAACTGATCAAATATAGCAAAGCGCTTAACATTATGTGTACGTGTTAAGTGATCAAGGTCACGCTCAAGGGTTTCAGGATTACACGATATATAAATTATGCTTTCGTAATTAGCGACTAGGTCACACGTTAATTCATCCATGCCTGCGCGCGGAGGATCAACTAATATGGTTTGGCAGTCATAGCTTTTAAGGTCAATACCATCCAAACGAGAGAAAGTACGTTCACCATTCATTGCTTGAGTAAACTCTTCACTCGACATACGAATAATATCTAGGTTCTCTACGTTATTTTTAGCAATGTTGTATTGAGCAGAGTGAACAGATGATTTTGATATTTCTGTTGCTAATACTTTATTAAAACAGCCCGCTAACGCAATTGAAAAGTTACCGTTACCGCAATACAGTTCTAATAAATCATTTTTAAGTGGCTTACATAAATCTTGCGCCCACTCCAGCATATTAATATTTACTTTTGCATTAGGCTGAGTAAAGCTATTTTCTACTTGTTGATAAATAAGCTCTTGACCATTAACTATTAAACGTTCAGTTACAAAGTCATCACCCAGCACTTCTTTTTGTTTGCGAGCACGACCTATAAAGTCAATTTTGTATTTACTGCTTAGTTTTTCTTTAAGCGCTTTAATTTCACTTAACCATTCATCATCAAGTGGTTTGTGATAAAGCAAGCTTACTAAAATTTCACCGCTTAGCGTTGACAGGTAATCGATTTGAAATAACTTACGACGTAATATTTCACAAGGCTTAAGATGCTCAATCATCACCTGCATTATTTCACCAACTAGAGGCGCTGCTGGATCAAATGTATCAACACGAATTTTTTCTTTTGTTTGTTGATCAAACATAATGTGAAACAGATCGTCACCGTCGTGCCATACTCTAAATTCAGCACGTTGGCGGTAGTTAGTTGGCTCTGAGCTAAATACTTCTAATTGCTCCACACCAAAACGTTGAAACTGCGCACTAATACGCTGCTCTTTTTCACTTAACTGCGCTTGGTACTGTGTGGTATCTATTTTAATAACTGCCATTAACGCTACTACCTTATCTAAGATCTGTTTATCGGCGCTATTGTAGGGAGCGCTGCGTATTTGTCTAGTTTTGGCTAGCATTTATGCTGTTTTATTGCACATTGTACTTTAGTTTTTATTGTTATAGCCGATAATAAATTACGCACGCTTAGGAGACGAATCATGAAAATAGGTAATTATGGCTTTACGCCAAACAACAACATTAATAAATTCAATAATAAAGCTGATATACAGCAACCTACAATTACGTCTCCTCAAGATACCTATCAGCAACGTGGTCGAGAGTTGGCTGCAAAAGTACTTGGCGATAAAATGGCTGAGCAGCTTGGATTGCCTATCGCAGAAAAAAAAGCAGACAAACCACTATTTGATTTTGATGAAATAATAAAAAATGTACTCGATTTTGTAAGTAGTGCTGTTAATAAAGCAAAAGCTAACGGCGCTGATGACGAAAAACTCAAAGATATGTTAGGCGACGCGCGCAAAGGCGTCCAAATAGGGATTGACGACGCTGTTGATGAACTCAAAGGTACGGGCGTATTTAATAACGACATGGAAGAGGGCATTAATAAGTCTAAAGAGGGAATCTATAATGGACTTGATGAGTTTGAAGAGTCGTTATTTAACCCACAACCTGCCAGCGTAAATATAAGCCAGGCTCAATATGTCAGTATGACGAGTAATGCAGAGTATAAATTTACCACCGCAGAAGGTGACGAGGTAAGTATTAGCTTTGCAGATGCATTTGAATCTCAGTCGGCAAGTGGCTATCAGCAAAACAATAATGGCGAGTCGTTTGCAAGCTCATCATCGCAATCTCGACAGGTATCATTTTCGATGTCGGTTAATGGTGACTTAAATGAGCAAGAGCAAGAAGCTATTAATGCGATGATGGAAGACTTACAAGATTTAAGTAAAACCTTTTTTGGTGGTGATTTAGATGAAGCATTTGAACAAGCGCAAGAGCTGAGTTTAGACAGCGATCAGCTGGTGGCTTTTTCTATGGATTTACGCCAAACAAAAACAATAGCAACAGTTAAAAGCTATGAAGAATATAAACCAGCACCAGAAAAACAAGTAGCGGAGGGTTTAGCTCCTTTTAATGACGACCTTAAAAATGCTTTTGAAAAAGCGGGTGAACTTGGATTGCAAAATCAGCTAGCTGGCATTCTCCAATGGTTAAATCAAGATCAGGAACAAATAGATAAGTTAGTAGATTACACAAAGTCTATGTTCGAAAACCTTAATCAGTTAAATTCGGCGGTCGATGATCTTGCTGATTTAGAAACCACGCAAAGTTAAACTACTTTCTTTTATAAATACCTCATGGCAAACTGCCGTTCTTAAAGTAAAGTGGGAACGGTAGTTTGTCAGCGCATATAATGGTCTTTGATTCAGGTATTGGTGGAACTACTGTACTTGAGCATATAAAGCAAAGTATCCCCAATGCTCAGTACAGTTATTTTATGGATAATGCATTACTACCTTATGGTGCTCAATCCCAGCAAACAATCATTAACCGATTATGCTCACTTATTCATTTCATCAAATCTAATACGCTTAACGTTGATTTAATAGTAATAGCGTGTAATACCGCTTCTACATCAGCACTTAGCGCTGTTCGCCAAATGACGGATATTCCTATAGTAGGTGTTGTGCCAGCAATAAAGCCTGCGGCAGAATTAACACGTTCAAATCATATTGGCTTATTAGCCACACCGGCAACGGTTGCTAGTTCATACACTAAAACATTAATTACTGAACATGCACGTAATGTAATCGTTAATCTATATAGCAGTGTGGAGTTAGTAAGCTTAGCTGAGCAATACTTTTTTACAGACTCTTTGGATGCAAACAAGTTGCACCAAGTGCTTGATGACCTAAATATAGATAAAACTATAGATGTACTTGTACTAGGGTGTACGCACTTTCCAATATTAGAAGAGCCGATTAGTCAGTATTTTGAAGGGAATGTAAAATTGCTTGATTCAGGTGTAGCGATAGCAAATAGAGTCAACTACCTACTTAACCAACTTAACTTATGTGTGAATAAACTAACAGACATAAAAAAGCCGCTGCAATATTATGCAACGGCTGATGTGTTTAGCAATAAGCTAGCGGTAAAGCTAGTTACACTGACTGATCCGTCTCAGTACGTAGAGCATTAGAATCGTCTTCTTGTTTTTGTTTTGCTTCACGTACCTTTAAAGTACGTTGTTGGAACTCGCTATCGTTCAAGTTAGCAATTGCATTGTCTGCATCAGCTTGCGCCATTTCAACAAAACCAAAACCACGACGCTTGCCAGTATTCTTATCCTTTAATAAACGAACATTGAATACTTTGCCTTGTTCTTCAAATAATGCACGAACAACACCTTCGTTTGCACGATAAGGAAGATTGCCAACATAAAGAGTCTTTGTTTTTACTTCGGCTTCTTCAGTAACATCAGACGACATTGCTGCAATAACAAGTGCGCCTACTAATAAGCCAACACCAAATAGAAGTGCAGGGTCTAGTGCTAAGCTTGCTAAAGCAAACTTAACAACAATAAAACCAACTACAGCAAGAATAACTGAAAAGATAAAAGCTTTTTGATCGGGTAATTTCATTTTAGATCTACCAATAAACAGGAAATAAACATTAATTTAACATTGTGAACTTGCTATCTTAACGTCTAAATCAAACATAGCAATGATATTTGTATTAAATAATAAAGAAGAGCATAAAAAAGCATCAGTTTAGGGAATGTTTTGCATGGTTTTATGTGGTTTTGTTCTATTTTTGTTCGAACAGTAAAAAGATCTAAAAAAAGGGTTGATCTGTTTTCGGATCTCCCTATAATGCGACCCCACTGAGACGGGAAACGCCAACGCCTAGCGAGGAGCGAACTACTCAGAGAGTTAAATAAAACTTCGGTTTTAAATCTTCCAAAAGAAAGTTTAAAATTAAGTGTTGACTCGAAAAATAAAGGGTGTATTATTCTCATCCCTTGAGACGCTAAAGCGACTCAAAACGTTCTTTAACAATATAAAGCAATCATCTGTGTGGGCACTCGTACAGATTGAGTTCTAACAGCCAACCTACTTAGGTAGCGAGGCAAAAAAATTAGAGTCTCAATTGAAAACTGAGTGACCAACAGAATAGTTATTTAGGTAATTATTCGGCACAGTCAATTCAATATCGAAAGATATTAAAATAAATTCAGAATTCATTGAGCTGTCGAAAGAC
>NZ_JADYXF010000052.1:0-26980 GCF_015864385.1 Pseudoalteromonas sp. SWXJZ94C | reverse complement strand
TTCCATGTCGCGTCTGTTAACATTAATCTTGGCATGAGGGTTCGGTGTAACGTTTTTTAGCGAATTCAATTATACCTTATCCTCATGCTGTTTGTTTTTTATACCGCAAAGATCAACACGCCCTAATACTTTTAACAACGTAGAATAAAATGTGGCTAGTGGTATATTTTTTGCCCAGAAATCCAACGTTTCCCTGTATGCGATGCAAACAACGCTAACTCCTCCAGTGAACCGACTGCGCCATGGTTGCATATTCTCATCCATCGCGATCACCTATTCTCATCGGTGCCGATCACTTTTTCTAACTAAAAAGTAATCAAAAATCACTTTACTTTGTTAAACCAGCATACTTATTTTGCGTTTTATAAAAGGAATATAAGTAACCTACAGAGTCAATTTCAATGAGAAAACTAACGCCGCGTTAAGCGGACAAAATTGTGGATTATAATGGGTAGCGAAGTAAAAAATAACCCACTGTTTTAGTTGGATTTAATTGCATTGTTATATTTTGGTTCCACATACTTTTTCATAAAGTACATGCCATAACTGTAGATTATACTGTTTAAGTAACACCTCAAAATTACTTTCTTTAATTCGTTTCATATAATCGCTCATAGTTTCTTCAGTAAAATCGTCGACTAACCTATATAAAATAGGTGATAGCTTATGATTGCCACTACCTTCACAATTCAGTAAATTGTAGGCGGAAGCGACCGAGTTCTCCAAAGAGATTATATTTAATTCTTTATCTTCGGCTATTTTTGATAACCAAAACTCTTCAGGGAAAACATATAAATCATATTCAGAAAATAGGATATCCATGCTTTCTTTGACACCAGTACAGTCATGCATAATTATTTGAAATAATTTAGATTCATTATAATTTTCACCAACCCACTTAAAAAACTTACTAGCAGGTAACTCTCCTTTATTTTGGAGGTAATTTATTAATGAGATTTCTTGATTGATACTAATTACGAACTACCTTTTGCTGAAAAACATAACTCCCCATTAAGGGGAAAATTATTGTTTGCTAAAATGTGAGCGGAGCGAAACAGCAAACTGTAATTTTTTCGTCTTCAATAGCTTGTTAATTGCTTTTTGCAAATTGCCAAAAGTCTCTGTTTGCGTATAACACCCAATTTAAACTTTTTGGCACCATATAGAAATATATAATTTCAGTAGAGCTTTGAAACTTATCAAATTTAGACCATTTTAAATTTAACTGTTCAGTTAACCTTTTAGCTAAACCAGACTGTTTATATGTGCGTTCAAAAGACTCAAATACAAATACCGTTTCATCATTTTTAAATTCAGATGTAGCTCTAAAGATTAGATTAAATTTTTCTTCTGTTAGCCAAGGTTTCAATTCGGAATTAGCGTTTTTAATAATTTCCCACGAATTTGAAGTAAGACTTAATTCTTGGTCATTTTCAGTATCGATAATCGATTTTAATTCATCAAAGTGCAACTGAAACTCCATAGGCAACTAACGAGGCTGTAGAATAACTCCAACAATCAAATTCAATTAAAAAACGAGCTCCTGCAATTAATTCTAAGCGTTTTTAAAGCATTAGGTAATACATTTGGAACCCATAAAATAGGCTGTTTTCTTAAAAAAAGAGTAATTCTACAGCCTCCACGCCGTTTTAAGCGGCAAATCATAGTTGGCTAAAATATGTCAGGTACGAAAAACAGCCAACTGTTTTAAGTCCTTTGCAATGACTTATATGCCTATGAATACAAGTTAACTTGGATACTAGGTCTAATCTTAATTCGAACTCCATATGGTAATACTTGCGATTGTTCAAAGCCCTCACCGAAACATTTTGATGGTGCAAATTCGAGACATTCACCCAACTTATTATTAACCTTTAAAATACGCTGACAATCACTTAACTCCATATTAAAAATGGGATCTGGGGCATTATTAGAAAATAACTCGATATACACATCTCCCCAATCGGGATAAATAGTTAAGTGCAATTCAAGGTTATTTTGTTTAACCACATAAATGTACTGTTCTTCGTTAATTTCAGGGAAAACCTCTAAAACAAGAGCTAGATCATCTTCACACCAATTTAACACTTAAGCCTCCAAGGCATATAACGAGGCTGCAGAATAACTCCAACAACCAAATTCAATTAAAAAACGAGCTCCTGCAATTAATTCTAAGCGTTGTTAAAGTATTAAGTAATGCATTTGGACCTCATAAAACAGGCTGTTTTTCTTAAAAAAGAGTAATTCTACAGCCTCAACGCCCGCATAAGCTGCGGAGCATGTTGGACGCTTTTTTGCGCCTTTTTTTTAAGCAAAAAATCGGACAATGTGTGACGTCAAATTTGATGCGCTTGTTATGTTTTAATTTAGCGGTAAATAAACTTATATCTTTAAAACAATATCTCTGAAGTCTTTGACAACTAAACTATCAACATATGTGATTGGGTTTTGCTCATGAATATAGCGAGCATCGAAGAATAAATTATCATACCTTTCAAGACGCTCCATTAGAGTATGCTGATAATCTAAATTTGAATATTCAGTAATTAGTTTTTCTTTAAACTCTGTAGGTATCTTGTCAAAAAGCTCAATTAAACCATGCCCACGCTTGGTTTTTTAAAAGTTTGATAGATACCATCTTCATTTTTAACTTTAATTTCTGTTGATAAGAATGACTTCAAATAAATTTCAAGCGCAAGTGACGCTAGAATTGCTGGTGACCAACCTTTGTTTGCTTTTAACAAAATAATTGCTGACTCTTGATACTCATTTGCAGTTCTCCAAACGCGTATATCAGGTATACAGTGCATATATCATCCTATAAAACATACAGCTTATTGAACACCACTTTAGGGTTTATAACACCCCAAAACGGCGTATATTACATAGCTCAATAATTCCACCAAACAACTTCAATGTAAACAAGTAATTACGTATGTTATAAAATTATCGTTGTTAAAATACACCAAAACGACTTTTAATAATGTTATTGGACAAAATTAAAATAGCTGTTTATATAAACAGTCCACTCTGAAGGTTAACTTTTGTTTATGTAGATGCCTTTTGTTTATGTAGCTACCTTTTACGACCATAATTAATAAACGCACGGATACCAAGCGCCATACGCAGACATATTGAGGCTTACTTACTACTCGATTAGCATTTTTATACGCTTTAATAGTTGGCGTTAAGCCTTGTTCGGTGGAAAAACTCGATTAAAAAACAAAAAGAAAGTAGTAGGAACATTTTGGCTTTATGCATTTAGCGCGTAATTAGCTAAAGCATTGGTTAGATAAGCGAGCCTTAACATATTAATGATACAAGCTCGCTGAGATGTTTATGATAAAAACGAATGAGTGAGGTATTTACTTCACATCAAAGTTTACTTGTTGAAAATATGGATTTTGTTCACGCGCTTTAAGTACACTAATTGTAGTAAGCACAATGAGTTGCAGCTCGCCATTCACATTAATAACAATGCATTCATCTTTATTAGCATTGCGCTTTGTGTCGGTAGCTACGCCACATACACCATCGCCATTTTTTAATTTAAGCTCAATGCTTAAATGGTGCATACAGGCAATTTCGATGTAGTCGTATTGGTTGCAACTGATCATAAAATCCCTCTTTTATATTATTTAGCCGGTTTAAAAATCATTAAGAAAGCAATAACAACAAGGTTGGCTATATACCAAAGATCTTTAATTACAAACTGCCCTAGGCGTTCCAGTAAAGTGGAAGAACTAAATGCACCGGTTGCGGTAATTAAGAATGTTTGGGTCATCATAAATACGCTTAAACACGCTAAGCCACTTACAATAATTAGCTTTTTATTATTTAAAAATAGCCCTAAGCCTAATAACACAGCAAATAATACATCAAACCCGCCAATTACGTTAGATGCGCCTTGTACGCTAAATACCGTGTATAACCACGACATAAACGGTGAGGTTTCTACTAAACTTACAATACCTTTTGCTTCAAACTCGTAAAACTTCATGCCGCCAATCCACAGCAAAACCATGGCAACCGGTATAAAGTTTAAAAGTACGTGTTGTTTGTCGGTAAGTTTGTCTTTATAAAACAAAAATAAATACAAAGGCACTACAGCAAAGTACTTAATTATGCCCTGCCCGCTGCCAATGATTGGAAAGCCGCCAAGTTGCGCCATCCAGCGGTTGCTGGCAAACAAGGTAAATAATGCAACTAAACTTATAATTGCTGCAAGTAAAAGTGCTGGTGTAGGTTTCATTAATTTAAGGCGAGCGAGCACGGTGGCGAATGCTAAAGCAACCATAAATGAGCCACTAATTAAACCTAACGCAGATACAGACATTAGCGAATCAACGCCATAAAAACTAAACGTAGCCGTTAACGTATTAGGGTTAGCCCCTAATGCAAACGATAAGCCAAGTAACAAAAAGCTACTCGCTAATAAAAAAGTAATCACGTTGTTGGTTAATTTTAAGTTCATTGTATTTCCATGTATTCGTTAAGACCTACAAAGACCTTGAAGATATATAAAAAAATTCAAATAAAGTAATTAAAATTAATAATTTACTATAAAGCTCAATTAGTTAAACAAAAAGTAAATGCTTGTTCATTAATTTAACTATTTATTTTCAACTTACGAGTTTTATTACTTTATTTATAAAATGATTTAAAACTGCTCTTCTTAGTTATTCATATGATGTGTATCATCTTTTTTATTATTAAATGAAGTAAGATGGAATTATTTCTTCGGTATTTAGAAGACGTGTATTTCTAAAATTTAAGGACGCATTAATGAAAGGTACTGATATTAAGGTTACCTCTGGGTTAATCTCAATAGTAATTGTTTTATTACTTTGGTTTGCTGTACCGCCTCCACAAGGTGTAACCGAAAATGCATGGCATTTATTGGCCTTATTTGTTGGTACTGTAGTTGCCATTATTGGTAAAGCGATGCCTATTGGCGCTATTGCTATTTTAGCTATTACTTCTGTTGCGTTAACGGGCGTAACAAATGATAGCCCGTCTGGTGCGATTAAAGATGCTTTAAGTGGCTTTTCTAATTCATTAATTTGGTTGATTGGTATTGCTATTATTATCTCTCGTGGTTTAGCTAAAACCGGTTTGGGAAACCGTATTGGCTATAACTTTATTTCGTTATTTGGTAAAAAAACAATTGGTATTGGTTACGCACTCGCGCTTTCTGAGCTGGTTATTGCACCTGTAACCCCTAGTAACACCGCGCGAGGCGGCGCTATTATTCACCCAATAATGAAGTCTATAGCAACAAGCTTTGGTTCATCGCCTGAGGAAGGCACATCTCGTAAAATTGGGCATTATCTTGCTTTAGTGAGTTATCACATAAACCCTATTACATCTGCTATGTTTATTACAGCCACTGCGCCAAACCCTTTAATTGTAAAGCTTATAGCCGATGCTACCGGTGCTAATATTAGTATTACATGGGGTACGTGGGCGCTTGCTGCTCTTTTACCAGGATTAGTGTGTATTGCGCTTGTACCTTTGGTTGTATATGCCATTTACCCTCCTGAAGTTAAAAGTACACCCGATGCTAAAACCTATGCAGAATCAAAATTAACCGAAATGGGCCCTATGACCTACGGTGAAAAGGTCATGATTGGCGTTTTTTCTATGTTGCTTGTGTTATGGGCTGGTGTGCCTGCAATGATATTAGGGGCTGACTACGCAGTTAACACTACCGCAGTGGCATTTTTAGGTTTGTCGGTTTTATTAGTTACTGGCGTATTAAGCTGGGACGATGTACTTAAAGAAAAGTCTGCGTGGGATACCGTAGTGTGGTTTTCAGCATTAGTCATGATGGCTACTTTTTTAAATAAATTAGGCTTGGTATCTTGGTTTTCAATACTTGTTGAGAGCAACATTGACCAACTAGGGTTTGATTGGATTGTATCGGCAATTATATTAGTAGCGGTGTATTTTTACGCTCATTACTTTTTTGCTAGTACCACTGCCCATATTACTGCAATGTTTGCCGCGTTTTACGCAGCTGGCTTAGCACTTGGTGCACCTCCTTTGTTTCTTGGTTTACTTTTAGCTGGGGCTTCTTCACTCATGATGTCGTTAACGCATTATGCCACGGGTACTTCACCCATTGTTTTTGGTTCGGGTTATGTATCGATGGAAAACTGGTGGGTAATGGGCTTTATTATGAGTATTATTAATTTAAGTGTTTGGGGTATTGTTGGCGGGCTTTGGTGGAAAGCACTTGGGTATTGGTAGCTTTTAGCAATGAATAGCCCACATATATTTATAAACATATGTGGGCTAAAACAGGTAACGTAGCGTTACCTGTTTTCGTTGCTTAACTTCTTTTTCTTAAATATTTGTAGGCGCCAACCCCAATGTAATGAGCCAAGTCGTAAAAATAGGGTAGTAATGAGCGAGCCCACAATACACCAAAGGTAATGCACCTCTAACAAAAACAACGCAGCATACACTAAGCCACCAGCTACACATGCCGCTGCATAAGGTTCGTCACGCATTACAGAGGGAACTTCTCTGCATATAACGTCCCTTATTAATCCACCAAATATACCGGTTGTAGTACCCATTGTTATAGCGACTATCATTCCGGCGCCACCCAGCAACGATTTTTCAATACCAACAATATTAAATATTGCCATACCAATTGCATCGACCAGTAAAAAATAGTAATTATTTACATGCGGCAAGTAACGAATAAATAATATCGCAACAATTATTGCAGCATAGGTTGTGTATAAATAGTCTGGTCCTTCTACCCAAAATACAGGCTTATTTAAAAGTAAGTCTCTGAGCGTACCACCGCCCAAAGCAGTGACCGAGCCAACAACCACTACACCAAAGCCACCAATGTTTTTTTCGTACCCGAGTAGCGTGCCTGCAACTGCAAAAAAGGCGACACCCATTAAGTTTAATATATGAAAATATTCATCTGTCATCATAATTCCTTTTTTTAATGTATACGCCGTTGTTTCAACTTACATGCCAAAAAATAAAAATAAAGCTAACAAATAAACAACTTAAAAATCAGTATATTAAAGTTTAAAAGTACTCTTTAAGTAAAAGGATTTTAGTCTCTGGCAAGGTAATAAAAGAAATTATTATATTTAAGTGTAGTTTTTACACATTTATTAGATTGATAGCTTTATTAGATTTATTAGATTTAACATTGCATTGTACGCTCATTAAACACCATCCTATTTACTTATTGTTTAAATTTAACTACTCCTTTAATATTAATATCGAATTAACTAAAATAGATACTAGCAATAATGGGAAATCTAATAAAATGCTTTTTATTACTGTCAATTACGGCGGTTAGCATGCTCGGTTGCGAGAATACACTGGCAAAAGAAACAGCCAATAATGCTAAATACAGCAATAATAATGCAAGCTGGTTAGCTGGCTCTTGGGGTGTTACTCAAAGAATTGATGGTGGTTATAAATTAGATAAAACAGTTAATACATCTGATTGGGTTGCTGGTGCAAAAGAGATAGTTAAAAACTTACCATCAGTAGGTCATGTTATTACATCATTTACTCACCCTGCCCATGCCTATCTTTTTACTCTGCGAGATAATAACAACCTTGATGTAGCAGCTATTCATCCAGATATGGTGCCTTCAATCGAAAACGAACACATTATTTTTGACGTAATTAAAGAGTATCGTCTCGCGGGAAAAAAGGTCATTTTATACCTAAATGCTGCGGGACCTTCTATGATAACTGATGCTGATCCTGATAACGAAATCGCAATTAAAAAAGCGTGGCAAAACTACTACAATTCGCAGTGGGATGGTGATGAAGCTGCAGCTTGGCGTGATTTAGTATTAGGTTATGTACAGCGTTTTGATGGCCTAGCTGATGGTTATTGGTTAGATAATGTGAATAAGTTACCTGGTCAGGTATCAGATTTTGTTGCCATGTTACACAGTGTCGATCCAACACTTGCAATTACCGTAAATAAAACCAAAACCTATTTTAAAAATGAAAATGGTGATTTTATATATGTTGATAGCGATGGCATTGATGACGAAGATGAAAGAGATTATAAAATAATAAAATATGCAGCTACCAATGAATTCGAAGACTTTACCAGTGGCCATATTACGCCGTTAGGCCGAGGCGCTCCACCTAATTCTTGGGCTTACGATGAATATACAATTCCTGATATGGTCAGTGCACCTTGGGATAACTACAAAGGCAAAAAAGACGTACTAAAACATGCGTGGTTCCCTATAAGAGCACGATGGAGCGTAGCAAAAACTGACCTTGTATTTGAGGTAGAGCAAGCTTACCGCTTTACACAAAAACTGACTAATGCTGGCGCAGGAATGACGTGGTCTACAACTCAAGTAAATGGGTATATGAGCACTGATGAAATGGAAATAATGCTAGAGATAGAAAGCAGAATAAACAAAAACCAAAATTATGAAGTATACGAAAGACCTAATGGCGCGTCTTTACTTGAAAATAACTAAACGTATAACAGCAAACACACCGCCCTTATTCACAGGGGTAATTTAATCTTATGTTACCTACATGGATGTAGGACAACATGTGCGTCACAAAAAATACCTTAACAAAAATATCACTCTTCTTCTGGGCACTTGTTCACACTTTTAGGTAATTCAGTATTGTTTAACCCAACACGCACGCCACAGTAAAATACATACTTTGAACAGTGATAATTTTCATCAACAATCTTGAGGCCTTTGTCTGTAAATAAAATTTCTAGATTACAGCTAGTATCATATTCGGGCTCTAATTGTGTAAATATCAACTTACCGTCTTTTAATGTTAGCGGTAACGGTTCACTATCGCCTTCTATCGGGGCTGTTATGTGACATACATGAAAGTTTCCGCCCCATAAAAGACCTTGCGCAAAATATTGATGCTCTTTTTTAAAAATATTGATATAGCTTGTTTTTAACTCTGAGCTTTTATCACGCAAAGCGCCTTCTTCGTCCCTCATTGGAACGGCACTATCAATGTCATCTGTTATTGAATAGCAGCCTTCATATGGCTCTGCGCTTAAAGTACTGCTAAAAATGGCAGTTATAAAAACACTTATACCTAAAATATTTTTAACCATTAAACATCCCTTGTTTTGTTCATAACCTTACTTTTAACCTTCGTTAAAAAATCGTTCGCGGTCGTCAGTCATTTTTACCGGCAAGCCATTATCAACCATAAAGTAGTAAAAGCGCAGATCATCAATTAAATCTGGAGCCGATATTTCAATATCTTGGTATGTTGCATTCATATATTTAAATCTTAGCGAATGTTCAAAGCGCTTAGTTTGGCAATACAGTACTTCTTGCAGGTCTGATATTTTTATCTTTATGCCTAGTATCTCAAACTGTCCGTCTATAATTTCAATCGCTTTAGATTGTTTTTTATTTGCCGAAAACCAATTACCAATTACACTTAATAGCCCACCCCCAAATAAAATGAGAAATTGTTTATAAATAGGTTCTTTAGTAAGAAACTCCATCCAAAACAAGTAAATAACGACTACTAATGTAGTCCACGCTAAATTATAAAATAATTTAAAGGTGGGTAATTTTTTATACCTTTTTAACGTTGTCATAAATACCTTTTAATATTTTTCAAATTAAATATTAGTTCTAATTAAACAATTACTTGTTTGTGTAGCTTACTTTTGTGCCCGCTAAATGATCGTGTAAACAGCGTTTTTCATCGCCAAAAATTAAAAGAGGATTTACCACACCGGCAAAAAATTCGCCAACTGAAGGGAAAAATGCTAACAACTGCATAGGAAGTAAGCGCTTAAAATAAATAGTTGTAAAGCTTGCTTTAGTACCGTCTAAATTTTCTATACGAATAGACATACTGTATTTACCAATTGTTTGTCCATAATTGTGCATTAGGTAGCCGTGTAACAGTAACGTAGTGAATGTGCCATAACAAAATAAAGCCACAGACAAAGCGACGGTTGCCTCGCTTAA
Source organism: Pseudoalteromonas sp. SWXJZ94C (assembly GCF_015864385.1). NCBI lineage: Bacteria > Pseudomonadati > Pseudomonadota > Gammaproteobacteria > Alteromonadales > Pseudoalteromonadaceae > Pseudoalteromonas > Pseudoalteromonas sp. SWXJZ94C. The sequence goes on along the minus strand of NZ_JADYXF010000052.1, from coordinate 16,994 downwards.
ACTATCCATGTACATAAATACCGGTATAAAAAGGGCAACACCTATAAAACCGTCGATAATTGCTGCTATTAATCTATCCGTTCTTGTCGCTTTTTCACCAATATCTTTAGATACACTGGTTACATTGGTGCTTTCTAATTCTTTTTGACGAATTAAATCATCGATCTCTTTGGCGCGCTCAGGATATAAGTCGCGATCAATGCCCCTCGCCGATGAGTAAAGATCATCTAACGAGTAAGTAGAAAAATCTATTTCAAATTCCATGTATACGAAGTCTCTATAATTCCTTTAAAAAACGAATTTAACACAACTAATTTAATCTATTCAATTATTTATAATTCCCAAATAAAAAGACGACTAAAAAGTAGCCTTTATAATACTCAGTACGTTATTTAAAATGGCATTGAACTAACAAATTTGCATTGCGCTCGTTTTGCCTGTCTGCGCCAAATTTGTTTTTCCAATATACGTATTCAATACCTACATCGAGCCGGCCTGTATCTAAGCCAAACATAAGAGCAATATGGTATTTTAATGCAGAGGTGAAGCTAAACCCAACTTCGCTTTTTCCAAATAGAAGTCGGTACTGTTTGTACTGTTTGTACTGTTTGTACTGTTTGTACTGTTTGTACTGTCGGTAGTATCGTTAATATCGGTAATATCGGTAATATCGGTAATATCGGTAATATCTAAAAAGCCGACAATTCAGTGTCCAAAACAATTAATGCTAACTCTGCCTGTTGTGGTTAATTAATTTGCGTGCATCGGCGGTTTTTTTTAATGTTCATCACTCGCCTATAAAAAACATGTCCCCTTGGTCAGGTTTAACAACCCCGTAAAGCATTTTATGAGTGTACTTTTACTTGCACTGTTTTCCCCTAATAAGGCATGCACTTCTCCATGCTTTATTTTTAAGGTAATGCCGTTGTTAGTTATACAACCGGAGTGTTTTTAGCCATCCCCTGCATAGTAAGGCGGTATTTATTCATTGTGCACATCTTTTTTAGTGATTATTTACTTAATAAGCGTGCTAACAAAAACTTACTGACCGAATGGTCAACAACGGCATAATACCTGCAATACATCTACCAAGATAAAAAAGTTTTTTTCTTTACCGTGCGAAAACAACAAGAAAAAATAAACGCCAAGCTTTAAAAATCAAAGCTTTAGAAAAATTAAGGGGGTCTGTGTGATTCAGTTTTTATTAAATGACACGCCAATTGAAGTACAAGAATGTTCGCCTAGTTTCACCATTTTGGACTGGTTACGCACCAAAAAAGGGAAAGTAGGCACTAAAGAAGGATGCGCAACTGGCGACTGTGGCGCGTGCACTATTTTGGTTGGTGAAGAAACAACAAATAAAGATGGGCAGCCCCATTGGCATTACAAAACAATGAATAGTTGCTTGCTACTATTAGGTAATGCTCACGGTAAACATATAATGACCGTGGAAGGCGTAACACCTGCACTTTATCCTACTTTAAATGATTTACACCCAGTACAACGTGCATTAGTAGAGTGCCATGGTTCGCAATGTGGATTTTGTACACCGGGCATAATAATGAGTCTGCTTGCGCTTTATATAAATAACGCCACTTACCCTGGTAAAAAAGCAGTCATACATGCGCTTGGTGGTAATTTATGCCGTTGCACAGGTTACAGCCCTATCTTACTTGCTGCTGAAAAAGCGTATAGTTTTGATCGCACCAACGAGCCTTACTCACAACTTGCAACACAATTTAAAGCATCCCTAAAAGCAAGTGCTTTAGACGATGTACCATTTTTAAAAAATGGACCTCGTACGTTCTTTTTGCCACAAAGCGCAAAGCAGCTCGTTGACTTAAAAGCATTATACCCACACGCACATCTTGTTGCTGGTGGTACCGACTTTGCTATTGAACTTAGCCAAAACCTACTTCTGCCCGACATTATTATATCGCTTAGCCAAGCTAAAGAGCTTACTCAAATGAGTGATAATAACGGTATGTTACACATTGGTGCATCAGTACCTTATAGCCAGTTTGTAGATACTTTTTATGCGTATTACCCAGAATCGAAAGAGCTTTTTGAGCGACTAGGATCGAGCCAAGTTAGAAATAGCGGCACACTAGGTGGCAGTTTAGGTAATGCCTCACCCATTGGCGACCCTGCTCCACTGCTTATTGCACTTAATGCCAGCATGGAACTGCTTTCAGCACACGGTGTTCGCACTATAAAAGTGGCTGACTACTTTGTTGATTACAAAAAAACAGTTTTAAAAAATGATGAAGTAATTAGCACCATTATCATTCCTAAACGCGCCAAATCGCTCAAGCTTGCGTGCCATAAAATATCAAAACGTTTTGAAGATGATATTTCTACTGTGTGCCTTGTTTTAGCAATAGAGCATTCACAAAACATAATCACCGCAGCGCGTTGTGCAATGGGCGGCATGGCGGCAATTCCAAAAAGTGCGACTCATATAGAGCAGCAATTAATAAGTCAGCCATTAAGTGTGAGTAGCTTTATAGATGCAGCGACCGCAATTGAGCACGACTTTGCCCCAATGAGCGATGTACGCGCCAGCGCAACTTATAGAATCACGGTAAGCAAAAACTTACTGCAACGTATTGGCATTGAGTTTTGTCATAATAATACGGACTTAAACAGCAACCTTAATAAAAATAATAACATTGCCATTACGAGGATTTCTCATGCGTCACTTTGAAATGGATAAACTAAAAGCGCAAGGCGGCAGTGTTGGGCAATCTAAATACCACGATAGCGCCATTAAACAAGTGTGCGGCAGTGCTAATTATGCTGACGACAACCCAGAACCTCACGGATGTTTACATGCCTACCCAGTGCTTGCGCCTGTTGCGAGCGGTTTTATAAAATCGGTTGATACTAGTAAAGCGCTTGCTTTAGCGGGCGTTAAACGCATTTTTTCAACAGCCGACGTACCCGGCAAGTTAGATATTGGTCCGGTATTTCCAGGTGATATATTACTTACAAGCGATGAGATTCAATATCACGGACAACCTGTGTTAGTGGTTGTTGCAAGCACCTACGAAATAGCACGCCGCGCCGCTCGTTTAGTCACTATAGAGTGCGAGCAAACAACACCCATACTTGATATTAAAGACGCTATCGAAAAACAAAACTGGGTAAGACCCCCTCACTCACTTAACCGTGGCAACAGCCAGCAGGCTATAAATAGCGCGCACCACCAGCTAAAAGGTGAAATATCTATTGGCGGTCAAGAGCACTTTTATTTAGAGGGGCAAATAGCGCTGGCACAACCCGATCAAGATGGCGGGATACACGTTCAATGCTCTACCCAGCATCCTACTGAAGTACAGCACTTAGTGGCTAAAATTCTTAAAAAACCATTTAACTTTGTTACCGTAGAAACCCGCCGCATGGGCGGTGCATTTGGTGGTAAAGAAACCCAAGGAGCACCTTGGGCGTGCTTAGCGGCACTGGCTGTTTATTACTTAGGTTGCCCTGTAAAAATGCGTTTAGCCCGTAGCGACGACTTTAAATTAACCGGTAAACGCCACCCGTTTTATAACCACTACCATGTAGGGTTTGACGAAAACGGATTAATTGAAGGCGCGGATATAACTGTAAATGGTTATTGCGGTTATTCACCCGATTTATCGGATGCGATAGTCGACCGCGCTATGTTTCACGCCGATAACGCCTATTACTATCCTGCAGCAAAAATACAAGGCAATCGCTGTAAGGTAAATACCGTAAGCCATACTGCATTTAGAGGGTTTGGTGGTCCGCAAGGAATGATCATGGGCGAGCTAATAATGGACGATATAGCGGCTAAACTTGGTAAAGATCCACTGGAAATACGAAAGCTAAATTTATACCGTCCAGGTCGCGATATCACCCCGTATCATCAAAAAGTTGAACAACATATTTTAAAAGACATGATTGAACAACTTGAGCAAAGTGGCGATTACTGGGCGCGTAAATCAGCCATTAAAACCTTTAACGCTTCATCGCCTATTATTAAAAAAGGGTTGTCGATGACGCCGGTTAAGTACGGTATTTCGTTTACCGTACAGCACCTTAACCAAGCTGGTGCATTAGTGCATGTATACAGCGATGGATCTATTCATTTAAACCACGGCGGCACCGAAATGGGTCAGGGTTTAAATACTAAAATTGCACAAATTGTTGCGCATGGTTTTGGTGTCGATTTTGATACTGTAGGCATTAGCGCAACCCGTACCGACAAAGTACCAAACACTTCTCCAACTGCGGCCTCAAGCGGTACCGATTTAAACGGTATGGCGGCACTTAACGCAGTAAATACAATTAAAGAGCGCTTAATTGATTTTATTACTGGGCACTTTGAAGTCCCTAGCGAAAGCATTGAATTTAAAAACAACCTTATAACATTTAGTAAAAGCGAAATTAGCTTTAGTGAACTTGCAAACCTTGCTTACATGAACCGCATATCGCTTTCATCAACCGGTTATTACGCCACACCTAAAATTCATTACGACAGAGCAAAAGGCGAAGGTCGGCCCTTTTTTTACTATGCCCACGGCGTGGCACTAAGCGAAGTAGAAGTAGATACCCTAACGGGTGAAAACACCGTAACTCGGGTCGATATATTGCACGATGTAGGCAGTTCAATAAACCCCGCTCTCGACATAGGTCAAATAGAAGGTGCGTTTATACAAGGTATGGGTTGGTTAACAACCGAAGACTTACAGTGGAACGATAAAGGTGAGCTCGCAAGCTTTGGGCCTGCTAATTACAAAATTCCGGCAATTGGTGATACTCCTGCAGAATTTAACGTAAACCTTTACAACTCAGCCAACCCAGAAACCACTGTTTTTAGGTCAAAAGCCGTAGGTGAGCCTCCATTTATGCTGGGCTTTAGTGTATGGAGCGCGATACGCAACGCTATAAGCAGCGTTGCCGATTACAAATACACAGCACCGCTTGATACCCCCGCAACGCCAGAGCGAGTACTTAACGCAATAACCCACACTCAGCAATGGCTAGCGCAACATAAGGAGCACAGTAATGACTAATTTAAATCAGTCTTTTCAGGGGTTTCATACTCAAAATTGGGCACAAGCAATTGCACAACATGAACAAAGCGGCACTAATTATGTGATTGCAACGGTGCTTGGCACTAATGGCTCAACGCCACGCGGGACTGGCTCAAAAATGGTAATTAGTGGCGAGCATATTTACGACACCCTTGGCGGCGGGCATTTAGAGTTTGTGGTAATAAAAAAAGCACGGGAACTGCTTGTGCAAGGTGAAGCCACGCAAGTAATTGAGCAATTTAACTTAGCTGCTAATTTAGGGCAATGCTGCGGAGGTGTAGCCACGGTAATGCTTGAATGCATGCAGTGTGAGCGATTTACCCTTGATATTTACGGTGCTGGGCATGTAGCGCAAGCGCTTATAGGAATTTTAGCGCAGCTTCCAATACGTATTCGTTGGATAGATAATCGAGCAGACGTGTTTCCTGAACAGATTCCCGCTAATGTTGTAAAAATAATTGACGAAGAACCCACACAGCAAATAAAGCACGCACCAAACAATAATAACTACTTAATTTTAACGCATAACCACCAGCTTGATTTCGAACTAACTCAAGCCATTATTAAGCGCGGCGATGCAAATTGGTTAGGCGTTATAGGATCAGACACCAAAGCAAAACGCTTTAAACAACGCCTAACACACCGTAATTTTACCGCCGAGCAAGTTAAGCAAATGATCTGCCCTGTTGGTCTTAAAAACGTAACAGGCAAACTCCCTATGGAAGTGGCTATTTCTATCAGCGCACAGCTTATTAGTTTGTATCAAGCTGAGCAAACAACAGCACCAAAACGCCAAGGATTGCAGTGGCGCACTTTAAAAAATGCACTTATTAGCAGCGCGCAAACTTCTTTAAATGGAGCAACTCAATCATGAGCCTAACTAAGCTAAATGCACTCACAACACAACAAGCAAAGCGGCAGTTAGAACATTGTTGCACCGCACCGCGCTGGATTGAAGGCATGCTGGCAACAATGCCCTTTAAAAGTAACGAGCACCTTTTTGAATCAGCTCAAAACGTATGGGATCAATTAGCCGAGAGTGACTACTTAGCGGCATTTGAAGGACACCCGCAAATTGGCGATTTATCAACGCTTAGCAAAAAATACGCAGCAACCGCACAAAAAGCAGGGCACGAACAATCTGGTATGAGCAAAGCAGACGAATCAACGCTCACTAAAATGATTGCCCTAAACAACGATTACTTAAATAAATTTGGCTTTATTTTTATTGTGTGTGCAACCGGTAAAACAGCCCAGCAAATGCTCGAACTTATTGAGCAACGTATTAATAACGACCGCAATACCGAGCTACACATAGCCGCTGGCGAGCAAGCCAAAATAACAAAAATCAGATTGGAGACACTACTGTGAATAAAAGCCCTATTACTACTCACATTTTAGATACCAGCACAGGCAAGCCCGCCGTAAATGTTCCCGTTTCACTTTATAAATTAGTAAATAAACAGTGGGAGCTATTAGTACAAGGTACAACCGATAACGATGGTCGGATTGCCGACTGGATAAGCTCAAATACCAACATTGAATTTGGCACTTATCAGTTAATTTTTGATTTAGATAGTTATTACCAAGGGCAAGCAACACCCGCTTTTTATCCGCAAGCGCAAATAAGCTTTAGATTACAAGATAATAAACATCATCATATTCCGTTGCTACTTTCGCCATTTGGCTATTCAACTTACAGAGGCAGCTAATTATGAGCACCCAAAATAATAATAATTTAACCGTAATATGCGCCGATATTTTAGACTTTATTGACGACCCGGCTAAAGCAGGCGAAAACGCCCATCGTTTTTTTGAAAAAGGCGCATTAGTTATAAAAAATAGCAAAGTAGTTACGCTTGGCTATGAGCAAGATATTTTACCTGGCATAAGTAGCAGCGCTAAAATTATTCGCCACGACGGTAAATTAGTTATGCCGGGCATGATAGACACCCACATACATTTACCGCAAACCGAAATGGTAGGCGCTTACGGCGAGCAGCTTTTAAGTTGGCTAACCGAATACGCCTTCCCAACCGAAAAAAAATTCGCCTGTGAAAAGTATGCAAGTGAGGTATCAAACCTATTTTTAGATGAGCTTTTACGAAACGGTACAACCACCGCCTTAGTGTTTGGCACTGTGCACCCGCAATCGGTTAATGCCTTTTTTAGCGAATCACAAAAGCGTAACCTTCGTATGATTGCCGGAAAAGTAATGATGGACCGTAACTGCCCAGACGATTTATCTGACTGCGCACAAACCAGTTACGATGAAACAAAAGCGCTGATCGAAAAATGGCATAATGTTGATAGGTTAAGCTATGCAGTAACGCCTCGTTTTGCTCCAACATCGAGCCCTGAGCAATTACACATGTGTACTCAACTTCTTGAAGAATACCCCGATACTTACTTACATACTCACCTCTCTGAAAACAAAGACGAGTGCGAATGGGTTAAAAGCTTATTCCCTGATGCAACCGATTACTTAGGCGTGTACGAGCAAGCAAATATGGTACGAAAACGTGCGGTATTTGCGCATAGCCTGCACCTATCTGAACGCGAACTTTGCTGCTTAGCCGATAATAACGCGGCTATTTCGCACTGCCCTACTTCAAACCTATTTTTAGGCTCGGGCTTATTAAATTTAAAAGCGTGTGAAGATCATAATATAAACGTAGGTATGGGTACCGATGTAGGCGCCGGAACGAGTTTTTCTATGCTGCAAACAGGAAGCGAGGCGTACAAAATACAGCAATTACAAGGTCAAAAATTCTCAGCTTTTAAAGGGTTATATTTAGCAACCTTAGGCGGTGCGCGTGCACTTGATTTAGAAGGCACTATTGGCAATTTTGAGCCTGGTTGCGAGGCTGACTTTATTGTTATTGATTTTGCTGCTACCTCATTTTTAAAGTTTAGGTTAGGGCACGCAAAAACTTTACACGAAAAGCTCTTTGCCATAATGATGTTAGGCGACGACCGCTGTATTGAACAAACCTACATTATGGGCAAAAGCGTGTATAAACGCGATTTAGCTGAGCAATTTACTCCCACCTCAGCGCCCATACTGGAAGAGGCTTAACTTATGGAAAATTATTTTTTTGAGCTTGCTCATCTAGTGCTGCGTTACTTTCATGTTATTGCAGGTATAGCATGGATTGGTGCCTCATTTTACTTTGCTTGGCTCGATAACAACTTACAAACACCACCACAATGGAAAATAGATAAAGGTATAAAAGGTGATTTATGGGCGGTGCACGGCGGTGGCTTTTACGAAGTGGCTAAATATCAAAACGGACCAGAACAAATGCCACATACCCTGCATTGGTTTAAGTGGGAAGCGTATACAACGTGGATCACCGGCATATTACTATTTAGTCTGCTTTATTATGTTGGCGCCGATGTGTATTTAATTGATAACAGCAAAAGTGAGCTTAGTAAATTTGCAGCAATTGGCACATCACTTGGTTTTATTGGCTTAGGTTATGGGGCTTATCGTTTATTGTGTAAAAGCCCATTGGTAGAAAATGGCAAAGTGTTTATTGCTGTTGCTATTGGTTTATTAGCCCTTTGGACATGGGGGGTTGACCAACTATTTAGTGACCGTGCTGTGTATATTCATGTTGGTGCGCTTATAGGTAGCTGTATGGTGGGTAATGTTTATCACATTATTATGCCAGGGCAACGCTATATGGTCAGTGAAGTAGAAGCAGGTCGTATTCCCGACTCAGCTCCTGGTTTAAAAGCAAAACAATGCTCAATACATAACAACTACGCCACATTACCAGTCGTTTTTATAATGCTTAGCAATCACTTTCCCTATACCTATAGCCACAGTTACGGCTGGCTGATTTTAATTGCATTGTTTGGTATTGGAATGTGGATACGCCACTACTTTAATTTAAAACACCAAGGCGTTAATAAGCCCTCGGTACTTATAAGTGGGATTGCTGCATTTTTTGCGCTAATGCTTGCTATTGCACCTTGGCCAACAAGCACACAAAACACCGATAACAACACGCCTTTGCAAGCAAGTCTTAGCGATGCACAAGCGTGGAAAATTATTAATACTCATTGCACGCAGTGCCATAGTGAAACCCCTACCTCAGAGCTTTTTCAAACAGCCCCACTGGGCTTTAAACTAGACTCAATAGAGGATGCAAAAAAGGTAAGTTCACTTATTCATACCCGAGCCGTAGTAACCAAAGATATGCCGCTGGCAAATATGACCAAAATGACTGATACAGAGCGAGAAGCATTAGGTGTTTGGCTAACCTCGTTAAATAGGGAACAATAATATGGCTGATCAAATTAAAACGAACTATCCACGAGACTTAATTGGTTACGGACAAAATCCACCTCATGCAAATTGGCCTAATAAAGCGCGAATAGCAGTACAAGTAGTGCTTAACTACGAAGAAGGTGGCGAAAACTGCGTATTGCATGGTGATGCCGCCGCTGAAACATTTTTATCAGAAATAGTGAATGCCCCTCATGTAGAGGGACGCCATATAAGCATGGAATCAATTTACGAATACGGCTCGCGGGCGGGTGTTTGGCGGTTATTAAAATTGTTTAAAAAATATGATATTTCGATTACTATTTTTGCTGTTGCTATGGCACTTGAGCGCCACCCCGATGTAGCAAAGGCATTTGTAGAAGCAGGTCATGAAATTGCATGCCATGGGTTGCGTTGGATTAACTATCAACACGTTGATATAAATACCGAACGCAAACATATGCAACAAGCTATAAATATAATTGAGCAACTTACTGGGCATAAACCTAAAGGCTGGTATACGGGGCGAACCAGTCCAAATACCGCTGCACTTGTAGTTGAAAATGGCTCTTTTTTATATGATGCTGACGATTACAGTGACGACTTACCGTTTTACAGTATCAAAGAAGGTCAACCTCAGCTTATAGTGCCCTACACCCTTGACGTAAACGACATGCGCTTTGCCGCAGTGCAAGGCTTTAATGCCGGTGATCAGTTTTATAATTACTTAAAAGATGCGTTCGATACGCTTTATGAAGAAGGAGATCCTGAGGGTGAAAACGCACCAAAAATGATGTCGATTGGTTTGCATTGTCGATTAATTGGCCGCCCTGGACGAATTAAAGCGCTCGCACGATTTTTTGAATATGCTCACTCATTTAATGGTGTGTGGTTTGCAACAAGAGAAGACATAGCTAAGCACTGGCATAAAACTCACCCTTACAAAAAGGGGTAACAATTTTCCTTTTAAATACAAAAAAAGCCCAGCAGAACTGGGCTTAAGCACTTTGTGAAAACTTAATATTATACCAATTTTATTAAAAACAATGATCATTCTATCGTATTAAATCGCTCACTAACTGCGTTAAAATTATTCATATAAAATAACTATATATCATAATTTATCCTTGTTAATGAGCGATTTTCTTAGCGCTATGATAGATCATTAATTTAATGCAATTGGTATTATTCAAACGTAACCGTAATAGTGTTTGAACACACATTCTCGGTTACACACAGTTTGTAATCGTACGATGGTAATGTTGCACCACGAACGAAATCAAGATAACGGCCATCGTCTGGTGTTATCTCAACTAACTCATCGTTTCTGTAAATACTTAATGACTCTGCACCTACTTGTTCCCAGCTAAGTTCTACACGCATTGTATTTAAACGTGATTTATTAGCTCGTTTTAAGCTCAGCTCTATTGCTACATCACTAACAACCACTGTTTGCATAGAAGTATCTGTATTGCCTTCGCTATCGGTTACGGTAAGTTCAACATCGTAACTACCTGATGCAGCATAAGCATGCACAGGTGCTGAATCTGTTGATGTTGCACCATCACCAAAACTCCAACTCCACTGAGTGATGTCGTTATTCGCATCTGTACTTGTATCAACAAACGTTGCTGTTAAACCTTGTGTTTCAACACTAAAACCAGCACGAGGTGGTTGTGGGCTTACTTCACCAATAGCATTAAATGTAAGCGACCAGCCATTTAGTGTTCCAGTATCAAGTGCCGCTGTATCTACAACATTTAGTGTCCAGTCGCCTGTGGCTACCTCGCCATTAAATGACTCAGATGTAAACGTTTTAACAATATCATCTTCGCTGCCACCTTCATTAGCTTGAAGTAATACTTGGGTACCTTGCGCTGAAGTAAGCGTTAGAATTACGTCACCTGACCAAGTATGTGTAATATTCACATCTGCAGACGTGCCAAACAAAGTTAAATCGTCTGAAACAGTAATTACTGAATTAACGCCTTCTGGCGCACTATCAGGAATTGCCACGCTATCATCGTTAGCATAAGTAAAATCATTTAAACCGATAGGTTTAACCATCAAGCTAACAGTTCGCTCTCTAACAAGCTCTCCAGATGTAGCGATTACAGTAAATTCATAATCTCCCCATGGTGTTTCACTTGTTGTATCAACCATAAGGGTAACTTCGTCACCTGGGTTTGCGATTGTTTGCGATAAAGAAGCACCATCAAGTGTTCCTGAAAGAACTAAAGATACATCACCTTCCCAGTCTGCAATAGAGCCTACTGTAAATGTATATGTTGCAGTATCCCCAGCAATAATTTGCTGAGCACTTGGTGACACTGAGAATTTAAAGCCCGGAGTCGGATCGGCATCAAGCAGTGCTTGATAAGCATTTAATCGCGTACCGGCAACTGTTTTACCTTGTAATGCTGTATTTGCATCACCGCTGCTCATTAGTATTTCTTTTAATGCTGATGTTGTTAAATCAGGATTAACAGATAATACAAGTGCTGCTGCACCTACAACATGTGGCGTTGCCATAGATGTACCAGAATAAGAGGCATAATTATTACCCGGAAGCGTAGACAAAATATCACTGCCTGGTGCTCCCATATCAACACTTGTTAAGCCCCACTGTGAAAAGCTAGACATATTATCGCTACGGTCTGTGCTTGCGATAGAGAGCACATTGTCATGCTCATAACTTGAAGGATAATGAGGGTTTGCATCGTTATCAACTTCGCTATTACCAGCTGCTGCAACAAATAAAATACCGGCATTTTCTGTTTCTGTAATGGCATCGGCAAGTGCTTGACTGTAACCACCACCACCCCAGCTATTATTTAAAACACGTAAATTTACACCTGAGTTTTTAAGACCAATCATGTAATCAATACATTTAATTGCATCGGAATTTGCACCACTACCTGATGCATCTAAAAACTTACAACCCACAATAGATACATCTTGGTTAACACCCACAACACCCACAGAGTTATTACCGGTTGCGCCGATAGTTCCTGATACATGCGTACCATGACCTTCGTCGTCCATTGGGTCACCAATATCAGTTATTGCATTAATACCATGTATGTCATCAATAAAACCATTTCCGTCATTATCAATACCATCTCCAGCTATTTCGCTGCTATTAACCCACGCATTATCGGCTAAATCTGGATGGCTATAATCTATACCTGTATCAATAACCCCAACTACAACATCATGGCTACCTGTAGAAATATCCCATGCTTCAACGGCATCAATATCGGCGTCAACTACACCGCCCGTTTGTCCTTCGTTATTTAACGCCCATAAATTTTCAAAATTAGGATCGTTAGGAATACTACTAATACTTACTTTGTAATCTGGCTCAACGTATTCAATTGCTTGGTGAGATTTTAAAAGCTCAATAGCCTGTTTAGTCGTCATCCCTGAGATATTAAATTTAGCAAGGCGACCAGAAAGCAACGACGTGTAATTATCATCTAATTCATCTTTGTTTAAATCAGATATTTTAGCTTTAACAAGCTCACGCGCTTGTTTACGCATTTGAGCTGTTGCGCTTTTTTTATATTTTACGATTAACGAATCACTGCTTGCTTGAATTTGCTGATTTGACCCTGCATCAGGTAACTTTGCAGTAGCTAAACAAGGTAGTAAGGCAAGTGTAATAATAGATAATTTTGTTTTCATTGTTCTATCCATAGTTTTGTTGGGTAAGCTTAGTCGCACTAAGCACAGTTTTTACTACTTCAAGTACAAGGGATCGCATGGCAAGCATTAAGCAAACAGCTAAATACAAAATTAAACAAGGCATAAAATTAAAACAAGTTAAAAACCATTCATTTTGACTAGAACAGCCTCTAATAAAACACTAAACACAGTCATTTTAATGAATTAACAACTAATTCAATTACCTAATATAGGGTCGCATTTTTTTACTGCTTTTTGTGAGGTTTATAAAACAAACTCATTAACACAATGTTAAGTCCATGAATTATAATGACTTATTATTTGGTAAAAAATGATGATTTAAGAAAAGCAAATTGAGTAATACAGTAAGTACGTGATTATGAACTTAAGCTTACGCAACATAAGTTTAAAAAATATGACAATAGTAAAATTGTCTAGTTTGCATTCACAACTAACGCTCCATCTACTAATAAAAGTAAATCAAGCGGATCGCAAAACATTATATCAGCACGGCATGCTGAAACTGCAAATACCTTATTAAAACTTATAATATTTAAGGTATCTGATTTTACTATTTCAAGGAGAAAATAATGAAGTTGAACAAATCAATTTTGAGCTGTGCAGTTGCAATTGCAATGGGTACAAGCTTTGCCTCTTATGCTGATACAGATCATAAAGCAGCATCAAGTTCTGAACTTTCATCAAAAGTTTCTACTCTTGACGCTTCAAATTTAATGACCTTAAGCCAATCGCAAAATAATAACACCGCAATCTTAATGCAAAATGGCGATAGCAATACTGTTGAAATTACCACCGTGGGTAACGAAAATAGTACCGAAGTAACTCAAGTTCAATCAGGTAACTACGTTGGCGTAACTACATTTGGCGACAACAATGTACAAGTTTATACTCAAGATGGCATTGCAAATGGCGCATTAAGCGAAGTTACAGGTAATAACAATTACTTATCTGTAATTCAAAATGGTCAAGGTTTTTTCATTAACAACGAAGCTGTCAACATAGTAACAGGTGATGACAATCTTATTAATGTTGAGCAAGGCTCAGGCGGACATTGGTTTTACAACAGCGACATGAGAGGTAATGCCAACGAAGTAAATACTCTTCAAACGGGTGAGTGGCATGAAGCTGAAGTAACAATGATTACGGGTGATGAAAATACACTTGATTTAGATCAAAATGGTTACTGGAACACATTTTTAGTTAGTTCGCTGCAAGGCAACGATAACGAACTTGAAATAGAGCAAGACGGTGACCGAAATGCCGTAACGCTTACTTCAATTTCAGGCGAAGCTAACGAAATTTCAGTTGAGCAAGAAGGCAACACAAATGCTGTAACTTTTGCTGAAGTTATCGGTGACGATAATGAAATAAGCTTGGACCAGGAAGGCTCATTTAATACCGTAGAGTCTAATTTATTTGAAGGTTCAAACAATGAAGTAACGGTTACACAAGTCGACTCAAGTAACTCCACTACTGTAGATCTAATTGGTAACAATAATGAACTAACGACCACTCAAATTGGTATATCGAACGATACTTATATGGGTGTTATCGGTTCAGATAATGACTTTATGGTTAACCAAGTGGGTGACTTAAACTCAATCCACTTAGCTAACTTTAATGGCTCTGATAACGATGTAGATTTAGTTCAATCGGGCGATGAGAATGCTGTACTTGTGCAATCTTCTTATCCTGACGTTTCACTTACCTCAAATAACAATGATATCGACATTGCACAAAGTGGTTCACAAAACGAAGCTATTGTTACCCTTGCTGGAATATTAGATAGCAACAATAACCAAATTGATATTGCTCAAAATGGCGATCTTAATATTGTTGATATGATGGTTGAAGGTAACGATCACAGTATTGATATTGCTCAAACAGGTGAAGGTAACTGGGTTGGCGGAATGGATCAATCTGGCTTTTTAGTTGGCGGTGAAAACGTATCGTTTAGTGTTACCCAAGTTGGTAATGAAAACATCGTTGAAGGCTCTGTTATTGGTTATAACAGCACCGTATCGGTAACTCAAATTGGTGACGGTAACGTTACTACTATTACTCAAATGTAATTGTTAAGGCTGGGGAGAGTTACTCTCCCCTTTTTTAATTATGAATAATAAAAATAATTACTGCCGTTACATATTCGCTCTTGCACTTTGTTTGTCACCCTTTGCGAATGCAAACGATGAATTGGAAATAGATGGGCTTTTGCTTGATAGAAGTATTAGCCGTTTTGGTCATCAATTTTACTACGAGTTTTCAAATTACTGGCGAGATTTCCCCTCTACCGCTGGGTTTAATATAGAAATAAAAGAAACCGTGATCCCAAAAGCAGGTACTCAACTTTCTTTAATAATGAATAACCAAGTTGTTTATACAACCTACTTAGGACGCAGATTAGAACCGCTCGATGAACGCGTTGAGCAAGCAGTTTATACAGTTATAAATGCGATGGCACGCTCAAACATGGCGGTATCGTCTCCGGATATGGCTATAAATGGATGGTAAAATGAAAAAAATAGCTCTTATAATAATAACAACATTAAGCTTTTCAGCCGCCGCGACTGAAATAATTTATACCCCTATAAACCCAAGCTTTGGTGGAAACCCGCTTAATGCCAATATGCTACTAAGCAAAGCACAAGCTCAAAATAAACATAAAGCCCCTGTTATTGAAAAAGGGTACGCCGAACAGTTTCAAGAGTCATTAGAGCGCACGTACTTAAACCAGATGGTGCGAGAAATTACAGATATTGCGTTTGGTGACGATATTGAAGATAGTATTTTTAATCAAGATTCAATTTTTATGAGCGGCGATTATCAAATAGAAATTATTACAAGTACCGTTGATACTATCACCGTAAGAATAACAAATATAATTGATGACTCTATAGTGATCATTGAAGTTCCGAGGTTCGGATAATGCATAAACTATTAGTAATAATATCACTTTTAAGCTTGAGTGGTTGTGCAGGTATGGGAAACTTGATTCCACCAGCACAACAGCAAGCAACTACGCTTGAACCAACTGAGCTTTTTACAGACTTAAAAAACCTACCTAAACCTATGGGTAGCATACCAGTCTCTGTTTATTCATTTAGGGATCAGACTGGTCAGTATAAGCCACAAACTAATGTTAGCTCATTTTCTACCGCTGTAACGCAAGGTGCTAATTCAATACTAATACAAGCTTTGTACGAATCAGATTGGTTTACTCCTGTTGAACGTGAAGGTTTACAAAATATTTTAACCGAACGAAAAATCATACGCGCATCACAATCCGATAACCCTAACCCCACTGAGCTTCCACCATTAACCACCGCTAAAATCATTTTAGAAGGCGGTATTATTAGCTACGACACCAATGTAAAAACAGGTGGCTTAGGAATGGAATATTTTGGGATTGGTGCATCAGAACTATACCGAGAAGATGCTATTTCAATTTATTTGCGCGCTGTAGATGTGCGCACAGGGCAAGTGCTTTTATCGGTTGCTAGTAGCAAAAAAGTACTAAGCCAAGAAATGCGCGCCGGCTTTTTTAGATATGTAAGCTACAAGCGCTTAGCTGAGGCTGAGGCTGGCTTTAGCGACAACGAGCCAATGAGCATTTGTGTTACCCAAGCAATAGAAAAAGCACTCACAGACCTAATAACAAAGGGTATTGATAAAGGGCTTTGGGCAAAGAAAGTTAGTTAGTTAACAGATCACCAAATATAAAAAAGGCTACTTTAAAGTCAGGGCAAGATCACGAACTTTACCTTGACTTAAAAGTATGATCTTATACTCCTTTTTTCAAGGAGCATTCTCATGCTTGATATTCAGCTATTTAAATATTTCGAATCAATCGATGATCCTCGCCAACAAGGTAAAGTGGTTCATAAACTATTTGATATCATATTCTTAGCCGTCAGCGCTGTTGTGTCTGGATGCCAAGGCTGGGAAGA
>NZ_JADYXF010000051.1:0-29070 GCF_015864385.1 Pseudoalteromonas sp. SWXJZ94C | reverse complement strand
AAAGGCTGAAACCAGTTTTAGTAAAGGTATGCCAGCAAAGCAGAAGAAAGCGATGCGCAGTACAGCTTATCTTGAAAAGGTATTGAATTTATAGTGTTTTTTCATGCTCTTGCCCTGGCCCCAACATTAATAAGAAAATTTTTATACTCTTCAGGTAAAGAGATTTGATAAGCTTTTTCAAAGCTTTCAATTTCAAACTCAGTGTACTTTTTATCTAAAATAAAACTATATTCTTCACCTGATTCAAACCTTACGTTTGCTGTGTGCTCAAGAAGGTAATTCAATTTTATACACGTTTCTTTAAGGTCGTTCATTTAAATTTTAAACCATCTCACTATATTAATTTAACGTATTCAATCGCCCTCGCTTTAAAACGCCTGAATAAAGCGACACTCTACACTGTACTTTTTTAAAACTATATAAGCTGTATAAACTATATAAAAAATCAACAACAAGAATAAAAAATATACTGTATTACTATTATTTATATTTTCAAGCATTGGCTAAAGGTTTTAATAAGCGCATTTTAAAAGCTACTCTTTTGCGTTTAATATTTCCTCCTCGTAGTCGTTTGCTATTATAAACCTCGAATAATACATTGAAAACGTTTCAGCCACTTCCTCTTCCCCCATTGAAAAACACTTAATAGGAAAAAATAACCGTTTATTATTTTTTAAATTAAACAGCATACGTTTTTTACGAAACAGCGGTTTTTTAACTAAAAATGACTCCACATCATCATAATTAACCTCATCTTCCCATGTAGAATATTTAAATGTTTTACATGTAATATTTAATGTTGTTTTACCATTTTTACTGACTATGTCCACAGGCGGAAAATACTTTTCGACAAGCTTGGTTTCTTCATCGGTGGTAGGAATAAGCTGATACACTAAGTTTTGCTCGTGTGTTGAAATAAAATCATCCTCAAAAGCTTTCATTAATTCTAATTCTATTGAACGAGCAGACTTAATCTCATGATACCAACTATCCTCATCATCATTTAATATACCAGCTCTAATGTCATCAATATCTAATGTATAACCTACAGCTTCTATTCTTTTATACATGGGAGGATGACTGTCAAAAGGGTGATGAATAACCTGGTTTAAAATATTATCTTCAAAGGTATAATCTTTTGCAAAATCATGTACCTCATCTTCTATTTGTTTTAAAAAGTCTAGATTTTTAACTTGCTCATTTTTTAAAATCAGCTCCTCTTCTATGCTGGCTCTATATTCAGAATAAAACACAAACTTAACCAGCCCATTAACCAATGCTTTAGCGCCTACATAATCTGCAGCCATAAAATCAGCACGATACTCTCGCATTCGACTTACCTTGCCAAAACTGATTTCAAAAAGACCTCTAAAAAACAATAAAAAATAGGCCGCTGGAATAGTAATAAAGCGACTATGTAATACCATCAAGCACTCATCGCATTTGGCTAACATTGGTATTGTTTTTTTTGAAAAAAAAGTGTCTTCACCACTAAAATGCGCTATTTCATGGGCAAAAATAGCTGACGCCTCTAGTTTATTTAATTTTTTAAGATGGAAAATACTTAGGTATAACGTCTTTCCTATGAGCTTTATATCTTCATTCAAAGTTAACTCATGCTCTGTCACAAAAAAGTTATCCTCTATCCCAAGTACTACGTTATCAGGTAAGTCAGTATCAAACTTATCGCAAATACGCGTTAATTCCTCATAGAGTGTTGGTGCTTCTGTTTGTGTTAACGGGTGCCCTATAACGTAATTTGGAATTTTTGTACGACTAATTAAAATACCAATCATTTGTATACACGCAATACCAACGGGTAAACCAATAAAAACAAGTATTTGTGGATAATAAGTGTTCCATAAAAGAACAGTGCCAAAAAAGCAAACTGCTAATAATAACGTGCCTTGGATGGCTACTTGAGCAATGCAAAATAATTTAGAAATATTCCAAGATATAACAAAAGATTTGTACTGGATTGTTTGTGATTTAAAAGATAATAGAAAAAAACCTAACGTAAAAATAAGCATAAAAACTGAGATTAAAATGCTATAAAAACTGAGCTCACTCCCTACATTATAATAATAAAAATCGTCACACAGGCTACCCA
The DNA here is from genome assembly GCF_015864385.1 of Pseudoalteromonas sp. SWXJZ94C. Taxonomy (NCBI): domain Bacteria; kingdom Pseudomonadati; phylum Pseudomonadota; class Gammaproteobacteria; order Alteromonadales; family Pseudoalteromonadaceae; genus Pseudoalteromonas; species Pseudoalteromonas sp. SWXJZ94C. The sequence goes on along the minus strand of NZ_JADYXF010000051.1, from coordinate 26,960 downwards.
AACTTGTAATGAGAGTTTGAAACTCAGGTTTTTTTTCACTGCAAACAGACGCATAATCAAATAAATTAAAAGATTCTTGAATATGCAATTTTTCAACATTTGAAGTGGGTTTATCGGCATATAAAGATTCATAAACAAGATTATTTACTTGTTCATTTCTTTCATTTACTGCATAACCAAAAAAAAGGTAAGAGACGATAGGGATCAAAAAGATCCAACACATAGGAAGTGTAAAGGTTTTTATAAAATTCATATTAACTTACTTATATTGAGCTGGTATGGCTGATTGCGCATATCGTATTAAACGCACATTAATAAACTTAAAATAAAACGAGTTTTGTAGAAACTCATAATCACATGTTTCAGCTGGCATATTTATTCCTTTAAATTAAATCTGTTTAGTTGAGCGTTTTGGGTGCTTAGGTAAAACTACAGGTAGTCGCCATCAATATAAAACTGCGGGATAAAGTCTGATTGCACGTTTAATTCGTTACCTAAGTCTTTAGCCATGCACGTTAAACCTAATAAGACAATTGGCATATAAAAATCAGGTTGTTCATATCCCTCTAAATCACGGTGGCGCTCACAATATTTCCAATTTTCGGTTAGCGCACTTGCTAATGCCTCACTTGGTGTTGCTTCTGATTTTGTGGTGAACGAAATAATAAAATCTGATTTTGCACCTGTACCGTATGCAACCCACGGCTCTTTTTTACCACCTTCAATCACCTCATCCATCAACTTATTGAGGGTTTCTATACCTTGTTGTCCTGATTCTCGACGATGAATACACTGTATTAACTCAGTTAATAAATACTCTGCTTCAGGGTTTTTAGAAGAACACTTTCGCATTAACGATACCGGAAACTCAACCAAGCTGTCCATCGCGTCATAGTCACGCACAATTGCCGCAGCAAAAAAGGCTTCTTGCCAGCGCATCGCATGTAATCGTCCATTTGCTAATAAGCCTTTACCGTTGTAGGTGGCATCTAATATATCGTCAATCACAACGCGCTGCTGTTTTTCAGGCTCTCGACCTAGCCTAAAAATAGCTTCACCGGCTTTTGCAGCAAGCTTTAGTGCGGTTATGGATTTTTGTTTGTTTTCTTCGGTTAAATCAAACGACCACCACTGGCAGATTTTGATTGCATCTCCCAATAAATAAATTAAATTATCTCTTTTTATAGGTAAGCATTCAATTGACTCATTATATTCTTCTTCAAATCGGTCACTATTTCTTTTTATGCTTAGAGGCTTATAATCACGTGTTATGTTTATCATGCTTATTCCTTTAAATTAAATCTGTTTGATTGAGCGTTTTGGGGGCTGAGGCAAAACTACAAATAGTCGCCATCGATATAAAACTGCGGAATAAAGTCTGATTGCACGTTGAGTTCGTTACCATAATCTTTTGCCATACACGCTAAACCGAGCAAGTTAATTGGCATATAAAAACTAGGTTGTTGGTACTCATGGTCACAATAACGCTCATGGTATTTCCAATTTTCGGTTAGCGCACTTGCTAATGCCTCACTTGGTGTTGCTTCTGATTTTGTGGTGAACGAAATAATAAAATCTGATTTTGCGCCTGTACCGTATGCAACCCACGGCTCTTTTTTGCCACCTTCAATCACTTCATCCATCAACTTAGTAAGGATTTCTATACCTTTTGGTCCTGATTCACGACGATGAATACACTGTATTAACTCAGTCAATAAATACTCTGCTTCAGGGTTTTTAGAAGAACACTTTCGCATTAACGATACCGGAAACTCAACCAAGCTGTCCATCGCGTCATAGTCACGCACAATTGCCGCAGCAAAAAAGGCTTCTTGCCAGCGCATCGCATGTAATCGTCCATTTGCTAATAAGCCTTTACCGTTGTAGGTGGCGTCTAATATATCGTCAATCACAACGCGCTGCTCTTTTTCAGGCTCGCGACCTAGCCTATAGATTGCCTCCCCAGCTTTTGCTACTATTTTTAATGCTTTTATGGATTTTTGCTTGTTTTCCTCGGTTAAATCAAACGACCACCATTGGCAGATTGTGGTTGCATTACCAAAAACGCTTATTAAATTATCTCTTTTAATAGGTAGATCTTCAATCGAGTCATCATAAATTTCTTCAAATCGTTCAGTATCATGCTCTAAAAACGTAGGTTCATAATCGCGTGTTATGTTAATCATGTTTATTCCTTTAAATTAAATCTGTTTGGTTGAGCGTTTTGGGTTCTCAGGTAAAACTACAGGTAGTCGCCATCAATATAGAACTGCGGAATAAAGTCTGATTGCACGCTGAGTTCGTTACCGTAATCTTTTGCCATGCACGTTAAACCTAATAAGACAATTGGCATATAAAAATCAGGCTGTTGGTATCCTTTATCACAGAATCGCTCGTGGTACTCCCAACTGTCATTCAATGCATCTGCTAATGCCGTACTTGGACTGCCTTTTTCTTTCATTATAAAGGTCAGTTTTTCCGTTGGTGCAATAGCTGACCCACGGGTCTTTGGTTTCTAATCTTACCTCTTCTAGCGCTTTGCCTAGTAAAGCTAAACCTTCATCATTTGATACTCGACGTTGTATACCTTGAATTAATTCAACAAGTGCATACTCGGCTTCACTGCTTGTCGTAGAGCACTGACGCATTACAGATACAGGAAACTTCGCTAAACTATCCATCGCATCAATGTCACGAACAATTGCCGCACAAAAAAAGGCCTTTTGCCAACGACCGGCATGCAAAAACCCACCCTCCCACAACATACCTTTGCCGTTGTAGGTGGCATCTAATATGTCGTCAATCACGATACGTTGCTCTTTTTCAGGCTCTCGACCTAGCCTAAAAATAGCTTCACCTGCTTTTGCAGCAAGCTTTAATGCTTTTATAGATTTTTGCTTGTTTTCATCCGTTAAGTCAAACGACCACCATTGGCAGATTGTAATTGCATCTCCCAATAAATAAATTAAATTATCTCTTTTTATAGGTAAGCATTCAATCGAGTGATTATAATCATCTTCAAAACTTTCAATATTATCTTCAAGTTCTATAGATTCATAATCACGTGTTATGGTTATCATATTTATTCCTTTAAATTAAATCTGTTTAGTTGAGGGTTTTAGATGCTTAGGTAAAACTACAGGTAGTCGCCATCAATATAAAATTGCGGAATAAAGTCTGATTGCACGTTGAGTTCATTACCTAAGTCTTTTGCAATACACGCTAAGCCTAGCAAGACAATTGGCATGTAAAAATCAGGTTGTTGGTATCCCATATCACAGAATCGCTCGTGGTACTCCCAGCTATCATTCAATGCATCTGCTAAGGCGGTACTCGGGGTAACCTCTCCATCCATCATAAAGGCAAGAACAAAATTTGTTTTACCGCCGGTGCAATAGCTGACCCACGGGTCTTTGGTTTCTAATCTTACCTCTTCTAGCGCTTTGCCTAGTAAAGCTAAACCTTCATCATTTGATACTCGACGTTGTATACCTTGAATTAATTCAACAAGTGCATACTCGGCTTCACTGTTTGTGGTAGAGCACTGGCGCATTACAGATACAGGAAACTTCGCTAAACTATCCATCGCTGCTTGCTCACGGACAATTGCCGCACAAAAAAAGGCTTGTTGCCAGCGAATTGCATCCAAGCGCCCATCCCACAACAAGCTTTTGCCGTTGTAGGTGGCATCTAATATATCGTCAATCACGACGCGTTGCTCTTTTTCAGGCTCTCGACCTAGCCTAAAAATAGCTTCACCTGCTTTTGCCGCAAGCTTTAATGCTTTTATGGATTTTTGCTTGTTTTCTTCGGTTAAATCAAACGACCACCACTGGCAAATTGTGATTGCGTTGCCAAAAAAACTTATTAAATTATCTCTATTATTAGGTAAAGCTTTAGTCGAGTAATTATAATCATCTTCAAAACTTTCAATATTATCTTCAAGCTCTACAGACTCGTAATCACGTGTTATATTTATCATTAGGTTTTCCTTCTTTACTGGCTTTTATTCTGTTATCAAATTGTTCCATAGTCGTTGTATCGTTTTTAATACTCGAGTCAGGGTTTAACTTAGTGCTTGCATGCCAATACTGAAGCTTACTTTCACTATCAGTTTAATCACGTTTTGCTATTTTTAGTTTGTGTTTCACTATTTGTTGAGCCTGTTACCGCAAACTTTAGCCATACACTTCATTTTTAATAAAGCGATTACATATATCAATCAGATTGCTTTTTTATGCTAAGTTGAGTAGCCATTAATATTTAATGCGATTAGTGGACGTTTTTATCACTACTTTTATAAGTAATCTTTAACGTTTTTTAGCTGTTTATCGTGTAATTTTGAAAGCACTAATAACGAGAAAATTATCCCAAATAGCGCCCATCCCATATCTGATTGGGTATCCCACACGTAACCTTGAGTGCCTAAAAATGCTTCTGCGTTTTCGCCGCTTAAAACCGCAACCCACCACTCTATTAATTCGTAAAACGCACTAAATGCCAAACATACCGAAATAACAAAGGCGATTAACCACCCTTTGCCATTTACTACATTTTTGCGTAGTAAAATTTCGCGCGCTAGTAGCGCAGGTACAAAGCCTTGAAAAAAGTGCCCTACTTTGTCGTAGTTATTACGCTCGCTACCGAACAGGTTATCGAACAAAGGGACTTCGGCGTAGGTGTAGTGCCCGCCAATCATCAGCACAATACAATGCGCTAAAATAAAAGTGTATAAAATAGGGGTAAGTTTAAAGTGACTATAGGTGCTTGCTAGCAGCACTAAACCAATAATTGCGGGGATAACTTCAAGCAGCCATGTAAATTGATCTTTTGGGTTAATACCAGACCAAATTAATACAATAAAAAACAGGCTCAGCCATAAATATTTCATTTAGAATCCTTTTCTAAATTGATCAAATTTACGGCATTTTACGCCTTTGAAATAAGCGACGCTACCTATAGTTTGTTTTTGCTGTAATGCGATTAAACAAAGTAGGAAAAAAGCGTTTAATTGTGGGTGCCCAACCACTTAAGCCTTTACCAACAATCACTTCGTGTTTTTTATCGCTAATGGCGCGAATCATTTTTGTGGCAGCTACGCTTACATCCATGCCATTTTCTATCGACTCTTCTGGTTTATTTTGCGCTATGCCTTGCTCGTTTAATGAGTTATGCGCAATTGCTGTTTTTATAGAACCAGGGCAAATTGTTAAGCAATGAATGTTATGCTCGCTAACCTCTGCGCGTAGGCAATCCATAAAGCCAACAACCGCATATTTAGAGCCCGAATAACCCGTTCTAAATTTTGAACCTACTTTACCCGCCACGCTACTAATAGACACAATCGAGCCGCTGCGCCTTGCCACCATAGCAGGCAATACAGCTTTAGTAAGTGCAATTAAGCCAAAGTAATTAACCTCCATTAATTGGCGGTACACGTTAAAATCGTTTTCTAAAAATAAACTGCGCTGCGATACGCCGCCGTTATTAATTAAAATATCAATTGCAGGAAGCTCACTCATTTTTGCTGTTATTGTGCTTAATACGTGCTCTGGCTGGGCTAAGTCCAGCGGCATAACTAAGTGCCCTTCGCCTTTAAGCGTTGCTTTTAAATCGTTTAGTTTATCTACATTACGCGCCGATAAAATAACGCGTGCACCAAGCTGGGCAAACTGTATTGCAAGCTCTTTTCCAATACCTGACGATGCACCGGTGATCCACACTGTTTTATTATTATACTGCATACGTTATCTGCCCTTTTTTGTTATTTATTAGGTTTTATTAAGGTAGTTAGTAAAATGCTTTATGCCTTTGTAGGGCCTGCTATTGCGTTTACTTCGTTTTCTAATGTTTTATAAAAACCCATTAAAAAGAGGAGCTCAACCATTACATACAAAGGTCCAATAATTAAGCCAATTAGGTCATCTACAAACGCAGGTTTTTTACCTTCGTAATAGTGCCCAATAAACTGTAATACCCAGCCAAATACAAACACACCTACGCCAATACTTAACCAAGGCCAAAACGCCATTGCTGCAATAGGTTGAGCACCAACAAGGAGTAAAGTAAATATTACGGCCATAATAAAGCCGAGCGAAAAGCTCAGCATAAAATAATAAACAACCGACGCTAATACAAAAAGTTGTGCGCCATCAATTACAAAGCTATTAATCATTAAGTTATCAGTAACAAAACCACCAATAGGTATTTGAATGCGTGCTAGTAAACACAGCACTGCAAATACAATTAACGGAATACCAAAAAAGTGCGTTAGTACATTACGCTTAGAACGATGATACAAACCATATTTACCAAGCTGCTGTTGAAGTGTTTTCATTGTGTTGCCTCTATTTTTATATGAAAACTTACTTTAGCAAAAGTAAGTACAGCAACAATGTCAGGTATCCGACATTTTGTAAATTAAACAAATGCAGAAATGATCTTCCCTTGCTCATGCTCGGTTTTCATACCCATACGATCTGAGCCTTGTTGATACTCCTGCTCGAGCATTTTTTGAAGTTCCTCGATTTTATCAGCAATTACGCTAGGGTCTGCGCCCTCACCTTGCTGTTTTTTAGTGAGCTCTTTAGTAAGCTCTTCTATTGCTGCTTTTAGCTCGTCTATTTTGTCTTTGTTTACACCTAAACGTTGATAAACCAGCGCTTCTTGAGCACGTTCTAAAAACGTTTGATCTTTAGGGGTTGAGCTAATGCCTTTAACATCATTTGTTTTTTCGTTAGGGAGGGTATTAGTTGCCGCAACGTCGCTTAGACCTGCCGCTTTATTTACTGTAGGAGAGTTATAATTACTGTATTGATTTTTAAAGGTTATTGTAGTCATTAGCTCAAATCCATTGTTGCGTTACATAGTTTGTAGCAATTTGGGTTCCAACTAAATAAAGCAGTCTCTATTTAAGCTTGTGTAGCACGGGCCTGTAACTTTTGTTTATCTAAAACAGTAATTCGTTGATACCCCAAGCTAATTGCTTGTAAGCTAACGAGTTGTTGCAGTATTTGATTAATAGTTTGGCGTGTTAAGTAGGTCATATCAGCAAGTTGCTGTTGAGATAAAACAAGCGGAGTTAAATGCTCTGTATGTTCGCTAAGCATTAAAAGTCGATTACATATTTTTTGCTCAGCACTTAATAATGCGTGATCTTCCATTGAAGTAAACATAAGGCGTAATTTTTGCGCCAGTAATAATCCAAATTCTTGCCAATATTGTGGTTGTTCATTTAAAAGCTGCTCGAGCGCACGGTGTGAAACATAAAAAAGCACTACGTCTGTTTGTGCGTATACATCGTGAGTGCGCAGACCACCATCAAATAAAGTTACCTCGCCAAACCAAAGTGACGAATCAATAAAACTAAGTACAGCTTCTTTACCTTCGTTACTTACGCCACTAATACGTACTACACCACTAAGTACTGCATAAATTCCATCGTGCTTATCACCACGTAAAAATAATGACTGCTGGGCTTTAAGCGAAAGCGTTTTACCCTGCGTTAATAAAAAGCTTTTTAAGTAAGGGCTACGGTTTTTAAACCAGTGCCCTTGTTCAATCACGTTTTGCTGTTGAGGGGTCATTATTTACTGCATTCTTTTATTAAAGGGCTGTGTTTCGCGGACCAGTTTTTTAGGTAAGTTTAAACCGGTTGCTATAACAAAATCATCGTAAGGGTCGTTACCCGAAAACAACTCAGTTATAAGCGTGTCATTTTTAAAAACATTAACGGTTACGCCGCTGCCCATGCCACCAGAGTTAATAATATAATAATGGTACTCACCATTACTAAAAAATAGAATGCTTTCACCAACACGCCCTACTTGCCTGTAGTAACTGCCAAATGGCGCCTCTGCAGTCGCTAGTTTTTCAAGCCCCATGTCATCTATTCGACCAAAGCGATAACTAAGCGAAGAGTCGTCTTTTGCAACGCAAATAGATAATACGTTATCAGAAGGCTCAAGCTTATAAACAATTGATTCGTCAATGGAGCGAATAACTTTGTGCATTTTAGCGTTAATGTAAGCTGTTTCATCACTTTTGCAATGCGTGCCTACCAATCCAACAACTAAAGCCGGCTCACTTATTTGAATAGCAGCAGGTGCATTTGCATCAAAGTCTATTGACGTATTACTTGCATTATTATTTAGCTGAGGCTTACCTTGTATTGATGTACTTTGATTATCGCAACCAAACAATGCCAATAAGAAAAAAGAATAAAAACTCGCTAAAAATTTAATGTTCATAAAAAATCCATATGAGATAGAGCCTTTAAAATAGCGACAAAATAAGGTACTCGCAACACTCTTATACACAATATTTGATAACTTTATAGTTAAACCATCTTATGCAAAACCTACGTTACTTTTTGGTGATTTAATTAACGATTTTTTAAACAATTGTTGGTCTTTTAAAGAGCAATTTATAATATGAGATATAGTGATATTTTTAGGTTTTTAGGTTTTTAGGTTTTTAGGTTTTTAGGTTTTTAGGTTTTTAGATTAGCTTTTCAATATATATTTTGGAGTAGGCTTAAATTTTGTTTTTGATCGGGAGTATTTTTAATAATAATATTTGTAACCACTAAATTTGCGCCTTAGTAAAGTTAGTAAACCCGCCAGTCAATTTGTTATATCGTTGCCAAATACAAATTAACATTTAGTTAAACTCTCTTTTATTGCAAAGTGTTAAATACTTAAATAACTAAATTGATCAATAATCAATTTTTTATAACAAAAAGTTGTTACAAATTTATCCAAAAATGAAACTCAATAAGTATTTGTAATAACTAAATTAAATTATTTTATATCTAAAAATAATACATTTTAAGAACAATTTAGTCTCATTTTATTAAAACAATAGTTGACCCTATTTAAAATTTAAACTAGCATTTCTGGAAGCGCTTCCACAAGTTCACCTATTTACGCACTTCTGGAAGCGCTTCCATACATTTGACAATGTTTATAATTACACAATAACAGCCCCATACAGCTGTTAATAATAATGATAAAAGTGCGAGGGAAACCGAATGTCCAACCATATTGTAAGAAAAACAAAGATAGCGACCAGCCTATCTCTGATTTTAGGCGCATCAATCTCTTTACCTGTATATGCACAAGAAGCAAATACAGATGTTGAAGTAATTCAAGTTACTGGTTTTAAAAGCAGTATTAAAGAGTCAACTCGGTTAAAACGCGACGCTGCAGGTGTTGTAGATGCAATATCAGCTGAAGATATTGGTAAATTTCCTGATACCAACTTAGCCGAGTCGCTACAGCGTATTACAGGTGTGTCGATTGATCGTTCAAATGGTGAAGGCTCTAAAGTAACTGTTCGTGGTTTTGGTCCCGACTACAATATGGTAACCCTAAACGGTCGTACTATGCCGGCAGCTTCATTGCCTTCAGGCGGTGGTACACCAAGCTCTCGTGCTTTTGACTTTGCAAACTTAGCGTCTGATAGCGTTAAGTCGGTTGAAGTATATAAAACAGGTAAAGCAAGTATTGCATCAGGTGGTATTGGCGCAACAATTAATATTAATACGGCTCGCCCACTCGACAATCCAGGCTTTGTTTCAAGCATTGGCGTAAAAGCATTACACGACTCAACAAACCGCGTTGGTGATGACATAACACCAGAGCTTTCGGGCTTAATTAGCTGGACCGACAGTGAAGCTAAATTTGGTGCCTCGTTAACTGCAAGCATGCAACAGCGCGATAGCTCATCAACAGGTGCGTTTGTAAATCAATGGAATACATCTGCTTTTGACGGCACAATTCCACAAGCTGCAGACGATATTGTTTTAACTAATGCACCCGCTGTTGGTCAGCTTTATTCAATGCCATCAGATTTGCGCTACACCATTGCCGACAGAGAACGTACTCGTACAAACGCACAATTAACGCTGCAGTACAGCCCAATTGACGATTTAACAGCCACGCTTGATTACACGTACTCTAAGCAAGACTTGTTCGAAGCCCGTGCTGAGCAATCAATATGGATGGATAACTACAAAAGCGCGCTAACATTTGACGATAACACGGTAAAAACCCCTATTTACTACCGAGAAGAACGTCGCGATCAGCAAACACGCGATTTAGGTTTAGCGTTTCAAGAGCTAAACCAAGTTAACCAAAACGACTCTATTGGTTTAAACGTTGAGTACTATTTCAACTCAGAATTGAGCTTTATGTTTGATGCACACAATTCAAAAGCCACTAGCAAACCAGATGCACCTTACGGCAGCTGGGTAAACGCAGGCTTGGGCGCAAACGTAGTTAACGCACAAGAAGTTGATTTTAGCCGTGAGCTTCCATCAATGAGTATCGATTTTGATGATTGCCGCCGAGACAACCTAAATTGTAATAACACGTTAGATGCCTCTGATGTGGGTACGTCTATTTTAGATTCTAACTTTGCTCGCCAAGAGTCTGAAATCACAGAATTTAGAATCCATGGTAAATACGAAATTGAAAACGGCGCAATTGACTTTGGTATAGAGTCTCGCTCTATGGAAAGCCATTCACTGCAATCACTTACACGTAATACAATGGGTAACTGGGGGATAGAAAACCCAGGCGAGCTACCTGATGGCTACCTAAACCCAACAAACTTTTTAGCTGAGTTTGACGACTACGATACATCTGGCTCGTTCAACCAAGGTTATACCGGCAGCGCATCGCAAATTGGTTACTGGGCAGGTGAAGAATACGGCTTTAACTTTGCAGCCGATGGCGCATTTGCAACTAATCGCACCATTGAAGAAGATATAACCGCTGCGTTTGTGCAATTTACTTACAACGGTTACATTGGCGATATGCCATACAACATTGTTATTGGCGCACGCCAAGAGTCTACCGACATTACCTCAACGGCTAATATCGATTTACCTAACGCAGTAGCATGGGAAGGTAATAACGACTTTAACGTTCGCTTTGGCTCAGATAAAGAAGATTTCACCCTTAAATCTAGCTATGATCACTTTTTACCAAGCTTTGACTTTGACATAGAAGTAATTGAAAACGTAAAAGCGCGTTTTTCTTATAGCACTACAATTGCTCGCCCAACTTACGACAACTTAAGTTCAGCAGCGACTGTTGGTGTACCGGGTGCCCCTACTCTTTTAGCGGGTTCTTCACCGGCTACAGCGTCAACAGGCAACCCTGGTTTAGTGCCGCTTGAATCAGATAATATTGATGTATCGGCTGAGTGGTACTTTGCAGAAACAAGTTATGTGTCGGTAGGTTATTACACTAAAGACATCGAAAACTTTATTGGTTTAACACCAATGACACAAAACTACTACGGATTACGCGATGCAACAGCGGGCCCTCGCGCTCAAGCTGCCATTGCTGAACTGGAATCTCGCGGACTTGCCCTAACCGATTCAAACTTATTTCAAATGGTTGCCGCAACAGAAAACAACGTTGATTTTGACTCTATGACCTACGAAGAGTTTGAAGCCGCCTACGATGTAATTGCTAACAGCGACGACCCATTACTAGAATTTACAGCGCAAGTACCTACCAACAATAAAAATGCCACCATTGATGGTTTTGAAGTTGCCTTTCAGCACTTTTTTGGTGAAAGCGGCTTTGGTGTGCAAGCAAACTACACCACAGTTAATGGCGACATAGACTTTGATGTAAACGCCGACCCTACTACTACACAATTTGCATTAGTGGGTTTAAGCGATACAGCTAACTTTATTGCAATGTACGAAAACGATGATTTTCAAGCACGTATTGCTTACAACTGGCGTGATAAGTTTTTAAATAGCGCAGCTCGATACGTAAATGAGCCAGGCTTTACTGAAGAATATTATCAAATAGACTTTAATGTTGCGTACAACTACAGCGAACAACTATCGTTTTTTGTTGAAGGCCTTAACATTACTGAGCAAAACAGCCGCGAACATGGTCGCACGTCAGTACAATTGTGGAACCTACAACAGCTAGGCGCACGTTACAATATTGGTATGCGTTACAACTTCTAAAGGTAATACAAAGTAAAGCCGTTAGTTTTTACTAACGGCTTTTTTGTATTTAAGCTGAGTACAGGTTATTTATAACAATAATAATGCTAGTTTAATCGTTATCAATATTAGGGTTTTAAGTCATGACCAAACCAATAACAAAAATAGTCGTTTTAGGTGGTGGCACTGCCGGTTGGCTAAGCGCAGGCTTATTAGCCGCTGAACACCCGCACCTTAGTGCTACGTTAGTTGAGTCGGCAAATGTGCCTATATTGGGCGTGGGCGAAGGCACGTGGCCGTCAATGCGCAACACGCTGCAACGCATTGGCATTAAAGAAATTGATTTTATAACCCAGTGCGACGCGTCATTTAAGCAAGGTTCTAAATTTATAAATTGGCGTAACCTCAGCGAGGGAGAAAACTACTACCACCCTTTTATGAATCCACAAGGCTACGAGCACACTAATTTACACGCTAGCTGGCAACGTATTGCACCTAACCAAAAATTTGCCGACGTTGTTAATATGCAAAGCTTTGTATGCCAAGCAGCACTTGCACCAAAGCAATTACAAACACCTGAATATGCAGCGGTCACCAACTATGGTTATCATTTAGATGCGGGTAAATTTGCTGAGTTTTTAAAAAATCACTGCGTTAAAAACCTAAACGTTACACATATTATTGACGATGTAACCGAGGTTATTAACGACGAGCATGGCTATATTGCCTCATTAAAAACAAATAATAATGGCGATATAATAGGTGATTTATTTATAGATTGCTCAGGCTCTCGTGCTCGTTTAATTGGTGAGCATTTTAATAGTGAGTTTATAGCGCAAGATCATATTTTATTTAATAACAGCGCTGTTGCGGCGCAAATACCTAATGCACACACCGATCAACCAATTGCCTCTGCAACGCTATCTACAGCGCAAAGTAACGGTTGGATTTGGGATATAGCCCTGCCAACACGCCGTGGCACAGGTTATGTATTTAGTAGTAAATATCAAAGTGATGAAAGCGCAACAAATACACTAAAAAGCTACATAGCCAAAAGCACCAGTGAGCAACAAGCTGAGCAACTTAACTACCGCGTATTAAAATTCAGCCCTGGTTACAGGCAACAATTTTGGATTAAAAACTGTGTTGCCGTGGGTATGTCTGCTGGCTTTTTAGAGCCTCTTGAAGCGTCAGCACTTGCCATGGTTGAGCTTTCAATTAGCATGATAAGCGAGCAACTACCGCAAAACCGCCCCCACATGAGCCAGCTTGAAACGCGTTTTAATGACCGTTTTAGCACTCGTTGGCAGCGCGTTATTGAGTTTTTAAAACTTCATTATGTGTTAAGCGAGCGCGACGACACTCCTTATTGGCAAGATATTAGTAATTTAAATACCGCGCCCGAACGCCTGCAAAACTTACTTAAACTTTGGCAATTTCAGCCCCCTAGCCGCTTTGATTTTATTGAAAATGAAGAAGTGTTTTCATCAAGCAGTTATCAATACGTTTTATATGGCATGGGCTTTAATACACAAATAGTACCTGCACAAAATACATTTAACGACCCACGTGCTGGGGATTACTATTATCAACAAAATCGCGAAAAAATAGCGCAGTGTTTAAATGGACTGCCAAGTAATCGCGCGCTTTTAAATCACCTTTCATCAAATAATGGGCAGCCACATAATGACTAAAACAAACGCTGTTAAAAACGTAGTAATTGCTGGAGGCGGCACTGCAGGTTGGATGGCCGCAGCGGCACTTGCTAAACTAGTTGGTAACAATATAAACATAACCCTTGTTGAATCTGACGATATTGGCACTGTAGGTGTTGGCGAAGCAACAATTCCGCCTATTCGTACATTTCATAAATTGCTGGGTATAAACGAGCAAGCATTTATGAAAGCCACTCAAGCCAGTTTTAAATTAGGTATTAGCTTTGAAAACTGGGGCGATGAAAACACGCATTATATTCACTCATTTGGCGCAACGGGCAAAGAATGTTGGGCGGGTGAATTTCATCACTTTTGGTTACAAGGTAAAACTTTAGGAATAAACAACCCATTTGGCGATTACTGCTACGAGCTGCAAGCTGCTAAAAGCGGTAAATTTGCGTTTAATCAGCAAAACCCCATTAACTATGCTTACCATATGGATGCCACACGTTACGCGCAGTTTTTACGTGAATTTTCAGAGCCATTAGGCGTAAAACGCATTGAAGGTAAAATAAAAAAAGTAATAAAAAACCCTAAAACGGGCCATATAGAATCACTTACTTTAAATAATGGCGAGCACATTAACGGCGACTTTTTTATTGATTGCACCGGCTTTAGAGGCTTATTAATAGAGCAAGCATTGCATACTGGCTACGAAGACTGGTCGCATTTACTACCGTGTAACAGCGCCATTGCGGTGCAAACAAAATCAACCAGCGATACCGTATTGCCACTTACCCGCTCTATTGCCCACAAAAGCGGCTGGCAATGGCGTATACCGCTGCAAAACCGTGTAGGCAACGGATTAGTTTATTGCAGCCAATATATGGATGACGAACAAGCCAAAGCGTTGCTGTTAAATAACATTGAGGGCGAGCCGCTTACAGAGCCCCGTATTATTAAATTTAAAACAGGGCGTCGCTTAAAAGGCTGGAACAAAAACTGCCTAGCGCTTGGCCTTGCTAGCGGTTTTGTAGAGCCACTTGAGTCCACCAGCATTCACTTAATTATGTCGGGTATTATTCGCTTTATGCGTTTATTTCCGTTTAATGGCATTACCAATCACGCAATTGACGAATACAACAAACAGCTTAAAAGCGAAATTGAAAATATTCGCGACTTTATTGTGCTGCACTACAAAGTAACTAATCGCGATGACAGCGAGTTTTGGCAACACTGTAGTGCGATGGAGGTGCCAAAAACACTTCAGCATAAAATTGATTTGTTTAAGCAAACCGGTCGTGTATTTTTAGACGATGGTGACATTTTTAGAGTCGACTCGTGGGTGCAGGTTATGCTTGGTCAAGGTATTGAGCCTAATCAACATCACTTAATAGCCAGCATGATGAGCGATGAAGAACTCACCCGTTTTTTACACGGTATTAAGCAACAAATAGAGCAACGCGTAAGCCAATTACCACCTCATCATGAGTTTTTAAAACAATATTGCCCAGCATAAAAAAGCCCTTATTACTAAGGGCTTTGGGTACACACAACAACTTTTATTTATTTAAATTTAACTATTGACCTGCTTAGCAATAGCCACTAACCTAAATATGGAAGCGCTTCCTTAAAGTTATTAAAGACCATTGCTTAAGATTAATTAAATTAAATATGGAAGCGCTTCCACTTATGCAATTTATAAAATATAAATAAAAGCCAAATTTACTACAAAGAAAACAGGGGTTTTCTCTTAATGAAACAATTATCTTTACCTAGTGGCTCACCACTTTTAGCTAAAAACTTTACTTTTGGTGTAGCTACAGCCTCATTTCAAATTGAAGGTGGTGCAGCCGATCGCTTGCCGTGTATTTGGGATACCTTTTGCAGTAAAGAAGGCAAAATTGTTGATAATTCGAATGGCGATGTAGCATGTGAACATTACACTCGCTGGGAAGATGATATAGAACTAATTGAATCATTAGGCGTAGACGCTTACAGACTTTCTATTTCGTGGCCACGCATAATGACCTTCAATGGGCAATTAAACCCTAAAGGCGTTAAGTTTTACACCGATATTTTAGATGAGTTAAAACGTCGTAATATTAAAGCTTTTGTCACTTTGTACCATTGGGATTTACCACAACATATTGAAGACGAAGGTGGCTGGCTAAACCGTAACACCGCTTACGAATTTGCCCATTACGCAGATTTAATTACAAAAGCATTTGGGGATCGTGTGCACTCTTACGCTACTTTAAACGAACCGTTTTGCAGCTCTTTTTTAGGTTACGAAATAGGCGTACACGCACCTGGTATTGTAGGGCGCGAATTTGGTCGTAAAGCCGCTCATCATTTATTACTTGGTCATGGGTTAGCTATGCAAGTACTTGCTAAAAACAGTCCAAATACACTAAACGGTATTGTACTTAACTTTACGCCTTGCTATTCAGTTACCCAATGCGAAGAAGATTTAAAAGCCACTGCATTTGCTGATGACTATATAAACCAATGGTACATGCAGCCTGTAATGCAAGGTAAATACCCTGATATTATTAAGCAGTTACCTAAAGCCCACCGCCCTGATATTTTAGAGGGCGATATGGAAATAATTGCTCAACCACTGGATTATTTAGGGGTTAATTTTTATACCCGCATGCATTATCAAGCAAGCGAAACCGACTTTTACCATGAGCTGCCACATAAAGCGCCAATGACCGATATAGGTTGGGAAATTTACCCTAAAGCGCTTACAGAGTTACTTGTATCGTTAAACGAAAAATACACCCTACCACCTATTTATATTACCGAAAACGGTGCAGCCATGGCTGACGAATTTAAAGACGGTGAAGTGAACGATAACGACCGTATTGAATATTACCACGAGCATTTAAATGCCCTACATAACGCAGCAGAGCAAGGCGTAAAAGTAGATGGTTACTTTGCTTGGAGCCTAATGGATAACTTTGAATGGGCAGAGGGATATTTAAAACGTTTTGGCATAGTACACGTAGACTACACCACACAAAAACGAACTGTTAAAGCCAGCGGTAAAGCGTACAGTAAACTAATAACTAGCCGATAAATTATCGGCTTATAACAATAAGAACACACACTGTGAACAAACTCCCTTTATACGAAAAAGTCGGTTACGCCATGGGCGATGCCGGCGCTAACTTAGTATGGCGCGGTGCGCTTGCTTATTTAGCGGTGTTTTACACCGATACATTTGGCATATCGGCAGCCGCCGCTGCCATGCTATTTTTGGTTGTAAGGCTGTCTGATGGCGTAACCGATATTATTATGGGTATGATTGCCGACAGAACGCAGTCGCGCTTTGGTAAGTTTCGACCTTGGATACTCTACTCAGCACCATTTTTGGGCTTGTTTATGGTGTTGTGTTTTACTACCCCCGACTTTAGCACCACCAACAAACTTATTTATGCCTACGTAACCTACATTGGTTTAACGCTTGCTTACACCGTAAGTAACGTGCCCTACTCGGCACTTATGGGCGTAATGACACCCGACGATACAGAGCGCACAAAGCTCTCTGGTTTTAGGTTTGCAGGTGCGTTTACTGGTGGCTTACTGGTTATGGGTTTTTTACCTGAGCTAGTGGCTTTTTTTGGTGGCGGCGACGATGCCAAAGGCTATCAGCTTACTATGTACTTATTTGCCAGCTTACTTATTATTTTAATGATTATAACGTTTGCGACCACTAAAGAGCGTGTAACACCGCACGCCTCAAATGAAGGCAATTTAAAATCAGAGTTATTTGATTTAACCAAAAGCCTGCCATTTATAATCCTACCTTTGCTTGCTACTACCTTGTTTTTTTATTACCGCGATTTATACAGCGGCGTATTTTTTGCCCTTGTTATGGCAGCAATGACATTCGTTATTAAAAAATTACTCAATAAAGATAAGCAAAGCTTAACGGGATCACAGCGCGACATGGTTGATCTTCTGACCAATAAACCTTGGTTGGTATTACTTGGCATTGGTTTTTTAACCATGATGTTTAATGGCATAAAATACGGTGTAATTGCGTACTACTTTAAGTACCACGTAGCCAATGAACTCATGGCTGGGCAATACTTTATTGCCTTGTTGGTTGTATCTATATTAGGCGCACTTGCCACAGGTAAACTGGCCGAAATTATGGGTAAACGAAACCTATTTATTGCATCATTAATGCTAAGCGGCATACTCACTACTGCATTTTACTGGGTGCCTAGCGATAACCTAGTTGCTGTATTTACCTTTGGTTGCGCTGCTGAATTTTTTGCCGCAATGATGCCAACATTATTTTTTAGTATGCTTGGTGATTCAGCCGATTATTCAGAGTGGAAAAACAAACGCCGCGCTACAGGCCTTATTTATTCTGCGGGTACATTTGTGCAAAAAACCGGTGGTGGTTTTGCAGGTGCATTAGTATTAGTGGTACTTGCAGGCTACGGCTATAACGGCATGGATGAGCTAACAATTACACAAGCCCTACCTGGTATGCAGTTACTTATGAGCTGGATACCCGCCGCATTTGCTTTTTTAGGTGCCGCATTGATGCTTATTTATCCGCTAACCTCAGCGATGACGCAAAAAATAACAGAAGACTTAGCAATTAGACGCAGTAATGTGTAAATTAACTTTTAATGATTCTTCGCGCTTTATATTTTTATAAAGCGCGAGTAAAAACACATATAAGCTAGGACATCAATGGCGACAATTTATCAAGTATCAGAAATGGCAGGTGTGTCTTTATCAACTGTTTCAAGGGTACTTAACGACAACGACTACGTAAGCAAAAAAACTAAAAAAAAGGTATTAGAAGCAATGAAAGAACTAGGCTATCAGCCAAGTTCTATTGCACGCTCTTTGGCGTCTAGCACTACAAACAGCGTAGGTATTTTAGTTTCTGAATTGGATGGTCCGTTTTTTGGTCAGATGATGTCAGCCATTGAAGAGCATCTTCGTATTGCGGGTAAACACGTTATTATTACCCCTGGGCACAGTGACGAGAAAAAAGAAAAAAACGGTTTTGAGTTTTTAATAAGCCGTAATTGCGACGCTATTATTGCCCACGTAGAAGCAGTATCAAACGAGTACTTAATTGAGCTAAGTAAAGGCAAAACCCCTATTTACTTAATGAGCCGCTACGTTAAAGAAATTGAAGAAAACTGCATTAGCCTCGACAACGTCATGGGCGGCTACTTAGCCACTAAAGCCATGATCAACAAAGGTCATAAAAACATTGCGTACATAGCAGGCCCGCAGTTTAAAGAAGATGCGTCAAATCGTTTAAAAGGTCACAAACAGGCATTAGCAGAATACAACCTAACCTTTGACGAAAAGCTATTTTACATAGGCGACTTTAAAGAAACCGGCGGCAGCGATGGCTTGAGGCATTTTATTCAAAATAAAGCGCAAATAACCGCGCTTGTATGCGCCAATGACGAAATGGCATCGGGTGCCATGAAATACGCCCGAGAACACGGTTTTAACCTACCAAAAGATTTAGCCATTATTGGGTTCGATAACGTAATTTTTACCAATTACCTCTACCCAACGCTTACTACAATAGATAACCCAGTTCCCGAAATGGGCAGAGCTGCGGCTAACTTAGTGCTTAAAGACATTTACAAAAAAAGCGGCATAACAGTAAATCATGTGTTTCAGCCAAAGCTTATTTTAAGAGACTCAACACCCGACGTTAATTAACTTTAAACCTAATTTAAATCTAGTTTAAATCTAAGTTATGTAACTCGTTACGCACCCACTGCGTATCTAAATATTGCTCTACGTGTTGCTGCGCAAACTTTAAAAAGTTACGTGCAGCATGCGATATGTGCCTATCTGTTCGCATTACAAAATACCACTGACTCGCCAAATGAGCATCGGTTACGTTTAACACTTTAAAACTAGTATCGTCTGTTGCAAGTACATGGCGTGATAAAACCGCAATGCCCATACCCGATGCAACCGCAACGCGTATTGCTTCATTACTCGCCATTTGCACGCTATCGCTCAGCACTAACCCTCGGCTTTGTAGCTCGCTTTCAAATAACATACGTGTTGCTGAGCCATTTTCTCGCAGTAAAAAGCGATACTGCATTAAATCAGTTAATTTAACGGCTTTTACGTGAGCTAACGGGTGGTTTAACGGCACTATAAATTCCAGTGGATTATGCAAAAAGCGCGCAGCTTGTGCGTGTTCAAGCGACGGCGGGTGGCTAAATACATAAATATCGTCCTCTCCTCGCTCAAACCTATCAAGCACCTCTGCCCTGTTACCAATCTCAAGCGGAAGCTCAACATGGGGATGTAAATTACTATAAGGTCCAAGCAATTTTGGTAAAATATATTGCGCCGTATTAACCATTGCGATTTTACAACGGCCGCGCGCTCCGCCATTAAGCTCGGTTAAAAAATCTTGGTAATCGTCAAAATGACCAAACACCTGTTGGCATGTTTTAAATAGCTCAAGCCCTGCATCGGTCACGTGTAACTTTTGCTGTTGTATAAGGAGTAATGGCTCGCCTACTGCTTCTTGTAATCGCTTTATTTGTAGCGATACCGTTGGCTGTGTTAGGTGTAAGCGCCTTGCGGTTTCGCTTATTGAACCCGTTTTAACTACGCTCATAAATACTTCAAGCAACCTAAACGATATATGTCGTAAATCCATACCTACCTCATAGCCTCTTACTTAGTTAACAACTCCATAGATAACTATCTATATTTAACTCGTATTTATTTTATTATTTACTATACAAAGTTTTATCTACAATAGCGCCACTTAATTTACCATTTAGTAAGGAAAGCCAGTGCCAGATATTGTTGTTATGTTTTTTATTTTAGGATTAGTAGCGGGTATTTTACGCTCTGACTTGGCCATTCCAAAAGCCACCTACGACACATTAAGTTTATTGCTCATGTTAACCATAGGCTTAAAAGGCGGAATGGTACTGCACGGTAACTTAAGCTGGTACTGCCCGAAATGGGGTCGGTAATGCTGCTTGGTGCATTTATACCACTTATGCTTTACCCTATTTTAAAATACGTGATTAAACTCTCTGTTGCTAATAGCGCCAGTATTGCCGCGCATTATGGCTCAGTAAGTGCGGGTACATTTGCTGTTGCACTTGCCTATACCGAGTCAGCTAAGTTGGTAGTAGGTGCAGAAGTAACCCTGTATTTAGTGATGCTAGAACTTCCTGCAATCATTGTTGGTTTATTGCTTTACCGAAAACTTGATAAACAAAACAGCCAAAAAAGTGAACCCTCGTTAAAAGCGCTTTGGCACGAAACTCTCACAAACAAAAGCGTAATTTTGCTCATCGGTGGTGTAATCATCGGAATGATGTACGGCACAGTTCAAGGCAGCCAAGTAACGAGCCTTTTAACAAGTAGCTTTAAGGTTGTGCTGGCATTATTTTTACTAGAAATGGGTTTAGTAGCCGCGCAAACTCTTCGTCCTATCCCATGGAAACATTGGAAACTAGCGGTATTTGCTATTGTCACCCCGCTATTTTTAGGCACGATTGGCGTAACAGTAGGCACACTTTTAAATTTAGAATTAGGCTCGGTAGTTATATTGGGAAGCTTAGTAGCCAGCGCCTCTTACATAGCCGCGCCCGCTGCAATAAAAGCGGCAATTCCTAAAGCCGATATTGGTCTTGCTATGCTGAGTTCACTCGGTGTAACTTTTCCGTTTAATGTGATTGTTGGTATTGGTTTATATCACCAGCTTGCGGTAGCAATGCAATAAACAAATAAGTGTTAATTTAATCACTTTAAAAAACGGTTAAACCCTATTCTACATAGGGTTTAACATTAGGGCGTGTTGACCTTTCGTGATTGATTTTGCAGCAGACTGTCTGGTATTTAAGCAAGGCAGAGCCTATGTAGTGTGGTTATTCCCCATAAATAGGCGATAACGCAGCATAAATGCCAAACATGCGCTGCCCTTTGGGTTCTTTCTAGGGACGATTAACTCTTTGTTGCTCGGTTTTTACTTAGCCCGCTAGGTTACAAACCTCGCGCCGCGATTAAATCGCCCCTAGATTGAACAAATTTCAATCCACAAAGATCAACACGCCCTAATAAATGCTCACAAATATAAAACAATATCTACATAAAAAAACTACAATAAAAAGCATAATAGATCCGATATTTTACCAAAGTGATCGTTTTAAGGTTTATTTATATTGTTTAATAAAAAATCACTTTACTTATCTTTAATTTGGCTCTAAATTCGCGCAAATTTTATTATTAAAGTAACCTCTCAAACTTTAAAAAAGTGGTTATTTACCTTCAAGAGTCGATAAACACAAATGGCCGAATTAGCCGCCACAAGCCCCAAAAACAATCCTTTAGCGCCTGTTATAGGGCTGTCGTTTTTTGCTATTGCCTCGGGCTTTTTAATGAGCCTTATTCCGCTGTCGTTACCTGCATTTAAACTCGATGAAAACCTAGCGCCTTGGCTTGCGAGTATTTTTTACTTTGGCTTACTTATTGGCGCAACCACAATAGAGCGCATTGTGGTAAAAATTGGTCATCGATTCGCTTTTATATTATTTTTAAGCTTATTAATAGTCAGCGTGCTTGCACAACTTGCGCTGCCAAATACCGTTAACTGGCTAATTGCACGATTTGTAGCGGGCATTGCTGTTGCTGGTGTATTTGTAGTTGTTGAGTCTTGGTTATTAATGACCAACACGGCAAAGTCGCGGGCTAAACGTTTGGGCTTATACATGACCTCACTTTATGGGGGCAGCGCGGTTGGTCAACTTGCTATAGGGCCGCTTGGCACCGAAGGTTCAACGCCTTATTTATTTGTAGCCTCGTTATTATTTTTAGCTATTTTAGCGCCTTTATTAATAACCAAAGGTCAGCCCGAAAAACAGCATCTTGAAAAACTACCACTAAAAGAAATAAAAACACTAAGCCACCCTGCAATGCTCGGATGCTTAGCGTCGGGCTTATTATTAGGTCCTATTTATGGCTTAATGCCGGTGTATATTGCAGCGCAAGCAGATCAAGCTCAATACACAGGTACGCTCATGGCCGTTATTATTTTAGGTGGCATGGTAGTGCAGCCGCTTGTGAGTTACTTATCTACTCGGCTTGAAAAAAGCTTACTGATGGGTTTATTTTGTTTAGTAGGTGCCGTGGGCGCTGTGGGTATATTACAAGCAACAACATTGGGCGGATTAATAGTAAGTTACTTAATATTGGGCGCATGCAGCTTTGCACTTTATCCAATTGCGATTACGCTTGCTTGCGACTCCTTGCCAATGGCAAAAATAGTCTCGGCAACTGAGGTTATGCTTTTAAGTTACAGCATTGGCTCGGTGTTTGGCCCTATGCTTGCTGCACATTTATCTGATGCACCAAACGGTATTGTATTTTATTTAGCAGGCTGTTTAATCACTACCTGTATTTACATGTTTATTAAAAGCATTAAAAATATTCGCGCAGGTAAAAACCCTGTAGCTGGCTAATATTAAAAACAAAAACCCACCTTATTTAGGTGGGTTTGTGTTTATAAGTAATATATTTTAATCAGCCATTGAGCCGTATTCTTCTCGTTTAAAAATATAAGTTTGTTGCGTATTAAACCCAATACCGAGCATTTTATTTTTATCAGTCAGCTCAAT
The DNA here is from genome assembly GCF_015864385.1 of Pseudoalteromonas sp. SWXJZ94C. Taxonomy (NCBI): domain Bacteria; kingdom Pseudomonadati; phylum Pseudomonadota; class Gammaproteobacteria; order Alteromonadales; family Pseudoalteromonadaceae; genus Pseudoalteromonas; species Pseudoalteromonas sp. SWXJZ94C. The sequence goes on along the minus strand of NZ_JADYXF010000051.1, from coordinate 3,669 downwards.
TTTACCATCAACAACTTTTAAATTAGGACCAAGTACTTCAATTGGTTGAATGGGTTTATTCGATCCTTCAATACCAGGACCTATTAAATAAAACTTACTAACTTGCGTTACTTCAATATCTTCTATTCCACTAGTCGTATCACAATAGCCATTGTTATTTGAATCAACGCACGAAGGGCCTTCACCAAAAAATAACTGTGGAGTATCTGGTACATCATAACTGGTAGTAAATTTTAAATCTTCGTAAACCTTAGTACCATAATGAAGATGAAAGGCATAAAGCGAGCCACCACCGCCAGTTAGCGAACACTGGTTTTGAGTTGATGATACCGATGCCGGTGTAAAAGAAGTAAAGTAAGCTACGCCGCCTACAACTGTTGCTGCCGCCAGTGACTTTTCACCTGTACCCAACTCATAACGCCAACCTTTAAATGCGCCTAAATCTACTTCAAGGTTAATAAACCCTTCAACATCATCAAGCTTGTTACCAAAAGGGTCATCGTTCATTTTCATTAAGTCATCAATTTGAATAGGAACAGGAAACTCATCAAAAGATTTAGTTAATGTATTTTCATCACGGATCATAAAGAGTTGGTCTTGCTCATTAGTTGCAAGTGGATTTGAACGATTACCACTTCCTATTACTATTGCATCGTAAGGGGTATCTAAACGCGTAGTAACAATTTTGCCATCAACACTCGTTTTAGTCGCTTTGCTAAAAATAGTTCTAGCAACTAACGGTTTATAAAAAAAGCGCCTGTCTTGTGAAGCTAAAGTGCTTCCTAATTCTGCAAGTTTAAAGTGGGTAATATCATCCTTATTATCAGTTGGCATATCCACTCGCCAAATATTGCCACCGGTGTCGGTTGCGTATATTCGGTCAATATATCCGTCGTAGTTAGAATCAAGAGTCGTTACATCGGCAGCAATACTGTGCTCACCGGTAAAGCTATTTTCTTCGGGAGTAAGAGCCCATACTTTTTCACCCGTTTTAGCTTTAACAATATAAATACCACGTCCGATAGAATCATTTGATCTTAGTGCATTGTCTTTATTAACGTCGTAGCCCGCACCAAATACTAGCAATGGCTCATTACCAAACGCTTTAATATATGCAACTTGAGGTTTAGACCATGTTTGCCCTAAATACTTAAACTCTTCTGACCCACCAATAATAGGTTTATTCCATAACTTTAAAGGTTGTTCGGGAGTGCTGATATCCAAGGCATAATAATTTCTTCCACCACGGCGCATACCTGCAAATGCCCAAACCTCATCACCTTCGCTCGCTTTAACAACACCATCATTTAAACCTTCGCTATTTAAACTTTTGTTATTAAAGTAAACACTGATAGGTCCATCCATTCCATACACTTTGGTATTGGCTAAATTTGAACGTAACGCTGGAATGTTTTTTAATAGTGCAGCTGGTGTAAAGGCCCATTCTTCTTCAACAGTCTCGCCTTTATCTTTAAACATATGCAAAAAGCCAGCGTTAGTCCCAACTAGTATACGAATACTCCCATCACCGTAATCTATTGATACTGGCTTAGAGTGAAGCGGATCTCCAAAAATATCAGAGCGTTGCTCAGTGGATATGCTATCAGCATCTTCGTCATCAACATCAATGCCTCTTGCCCAATTAACATCCTTTAGATCTAATGTTAAAGCTGTGCCTGGCACAAGATCAGTTGCTGTACTTGTATCTAAATTTAAAACTTTTTCGACATTCTCAATGTTAAAGTCAACAATACTGCCTGCTCTATCAATGTAAATTTTACGTTTATCAGAATCAAGAGTCGATAAGAGTAAATTAACCCCGCCCTGAGCAACTAAATTACCATCTGCTGGCTTATTGTCTGGCAACCAAAAAGTGCGTGCTTTTTCATCTATTAACCCATTGTTATCAATGGCAATGTTGTCATCAGAATCTAAAATATTAGAGCCAGATACTTTAAGTTTTTTTAAGTTGCCGCTCCAGCGTGCACCGGTTTCTGGGTAAAACATTGCGAAATAAATAGATTCGCGACTACGAGTTTGATCTACATTATTACTTGCTACCGAAGGAGACGAAAAACTATCATTAACTTCTCGTATTTTTGAAATCGTGTTATTCAATGCCTCTGAAAGCTCTTCTGAGGTATCTGCGTGTAAATACTCACCACCACCTAATAGAGCTGTTTTTTCTAATAACTTTTTGCCTTTAGTGCTCATACCATCACCAAAACCAATCGTAAAAACTCGCCCAGTGTCGGCTATATCTGCAGTGGTATCATATAAATCTATCTCAACGTCTTTTGTTCCATGAATAATCTGGGCTAAAGCGGCTAAATAACTACTACTTGTTGTAGTAGGATATGAACCAAAAGTAGATTTATAAAGATCTTCTATATCAGTATTACTCTGAGTATCACTTTGAGGGTCGCCGTCGGTCATTAAAATTAAGTTTATTGAATTATCACAACGTACATCAGAACCAACTGCTTGAGTAAATGGAGAAATATACCGAGAGTTATTATCGTTATTTGACGTTCCGGTTTCAGCTAAAAAGTCACGTTCATCTGACTTTTTACCATACTCAACTTTTTGACCTGTTAAGTACAAATAAGCTTCCCATAATGTTTCTGTTACCGGAGTGCTACCAGCGGCTGGTAAAGCGTATATTTGGCTTAAAATCGTACTATGAGCAGAGCCAAGTCCTGCCATAATATAACCGCCTTCATTTTTTCTAAAGCGCATCAAACCAAAATCAATAGAATCATTATCCTTAACCAACTGACTCATCGCACTTATACCGGCATCTACTTTTTTAATACCATTAGGCAGCTTGTTTTTCATACTTCCCGATGTATCAAACACAATAATTACACGTGGTTTTTCATCAGTTTCTACATTGTGATTTACATATAGTTCTATATCTTCAGCAAACACAGATAAGCTAATACCAGCCCCAAATAACGAGGCTGCTATCGTTTTTATTCTAAATTTCATTTTAAATCCCTTTATTTGCGCTTTTTATTTTTTTGCACAAGTTAGTAACTATCGTATTCCGTGTTTAACAGTATTTAAGGTAGGAGTAATAATAAGCCACAGATAATATCGAGTTATTCACAACGCAAGTTATGCTCAATATTTGTCTTTTTTAGTATTATTAATATAGATTTAGCGTTGATTTTAAATAAAAATAGACTAAAGTCAAAATTGTTAACACCTGTTATCAACTTAAAAAGTAACTTATAAAAAATATAATGCTACTTTTAGGGATAACTCAAAACATTAATTTATTCATACTTTATTCGTGTATTTTTATTTTTTTATATTTCACATTTAAAATCTTAACTTTTACTTTTATAACAATGACTTATTAAAAAAAGACCATTTCTAAAACGAAAAGCCAAGTTACTTAAAGTAGGTAGGTTATTTCTGAAAAAACATTACTATTCAGTAAAGCTGACTTATAAATAAACCAATATTTTTATATAAAATTATGAATATTTATATAATTTTGATAAAAACATAACTTTATCGTTAGTATTGTTGTTGGTTACTTGGCAGGGCAAGAGCATGAAAAAACACTATAAATTCAATACCTTTTCAAGATAAGCTGTACTGCGCATCGCTTTCTTCTGCTTTGCTGGCATACCTTTACTAAAACTGGTTTCAGCCTTT
>NZ_JADYXF010000050.1:0-32273 GCF_015864385.1 Pseudoalteromonas sp. SWXJZ94C | reverse complement strand
TTTTTTCACCCAAATTTGTATGCAAATAGCATAACATTTCTTTCTTAATGGGTGGCCAAAATTACTTTACCACTACATACCGGGTGATCAAGAGTAGGTAGTGCTTTTTCTTTGGATTTTTATTACTTTGAATTGGTACGACTGAGTGGATTCGAACCACCGACCTTTGGACCGGGTGATCAAGAGTGGGTAGTGCTTTTTCTTTGGATTTTTATTACTTTGAATTGGTACGACTGAGTGGATTCGAACCACTGACCCTTGGACCGGGTGATCAAGAGTAGGTAGTGCTTTTTCTTTGGATTTTTATTACTTTGAATTGGTACGACTGAGTGGATTCGAACCACCGACCTTTGGACCGGGTGATCAAGAGTGGGTAGTGCTTTTTCTTTGGATTTTTATTACTTTGAATTGGTACGACTGAGTGGATTCGAACCACTGACCCTTGGACCGGGTGATCAAGAGTAGGTAGTGCTTTTTCTTTGGATTTTTATTACTTTGAATTGGTACGACTGAGTGGATTCGAACCACCGACCCCTACCATGTCAAGGTAGTGCTCTAACCAACTGAGCTACAGTCGTACAATTTTTTGAGGCTTTCTTAAATTTTGGTACGACTGAGTGAATTCGAACTACTGACCTTTGGACCGGGTGATCAAGAGTAGGTAGTGCTTTTTTCTTCAATTATACTTTTCTTAAATGTTGGTACGACTGAGTGGATTCGAACCACCGACCCCTACCATGTCAAGGTAGTGCTCTAACCAACTGAGCTACAGTCGTATTTCTATATTTAAGTAGGTTGCTAATTACTTAACAACGGTCGCTAATATATAGTGTGGCGAGAGGTGAATCAAGTAAGTTTATTGCTTTTGAGTTTATTTGCCGTTTTTTTATTCATATAGGGCTGATTTCACACGTTTTATAAAACGTTTGCCACCAAACAACATGGTTTTTGGCTGAATTTTTTAACTGATTTAATAAGTTGTTAGGTGAATTAGTTTTAGTTAAGCCATTAATAGGCTCACTCGTTATTTCTTCTTTAAACCACAATTGATTATACAAAGGTTGAAGTACCTCTAAGTAACCCGTTAACTGTGCTTGGTAAGGTTGAATTTCACCTAAGAAAAACTTTTGAAATACATTACTGACTATTTTTGCCGTTTTTTTATTTTTACCTGCAGGGCAAATGTCGCTTAGATTCAATGTTTTTACAAATAATGTTGCACTGTTATTAAATGCGATTTGTTGCCTTGCTGATTGGATAAGCAATTGGTTAAATTGATACTTATTAAGCTGCTCTAGTGCATTAAAAATAGAGTCTGTGTTTATTTTACTAAACTCCCGAGAGGTAATGTGCTGTTTAATGGTGACTAGCTGTGAAAGGGCTTGTTGCGTATCGCTAAACCCTGCAGCCTGGGTTGAAAGCTCGTTATTTGTACCTGCCCATGTACGGTTTAGCTCAGGTTCGTTAAACAACATGCTATTAAAGTATTGTATTAAATGGTTTTCTTTTTGGGTTTTAGCGGCAAGTATTTTTGAGTAAATATCACTGTTTTTATCAAGGGTATTTAAACAGGCTTGTGCGCTTTGAATAAAACTAATTTGATATTTTAAACGCCCAGCTGCTGTGGCAGTTTTACCAAGCTGATTATTATGCTCACTTATGAGTATATTTAATTTACAGTGACCCAGCCCTGCTAATTGGAGGATGCCTAACGTTACTGTATTTTTATTTAATTGCGAAGGAGGTAATAACTTTAGTTGCTCCACACGTTTAGGTTTTACGTTTTTTGCATTAACGGTATTGCCTAAGCGTTCTGTATAGGTAATGTTGCTATTACTTGGTGCTTTAGAGCAGCTAGCGAGCAGTGCTATGCACATTACCAATAACAATATTACGGGTAATGTGCATAGTGATTGTGTGTTATGTTTCAATAAATGATTCATGTTTAAAGCGTTTATGCACCGTTAGCATTAAGAGTATTGCCGCCACTGTGAGTCCAAAAATAATTCCAACCCAAAAACCATGAGGCCCCATTGCTGGCACTATTAAATCTGTTCTTGCCAATACGTAACCTAAAGCAAAGCCGATTAACCAGTACGATATAAATGTAATATACGAAATAGGGGCGGTGTATTTTAACCCACGTAATATGCCGTTGGCAGCCACTTGCAGAGCATCCGGTAATTGATATACGCACGCTAAAATCATGATTGATGACGCTAGTGCAATAACCTCAGGGCTGTCGGTGTAAAGCTGGCTAATTAAATTACGCCCAGTAAAAGTAATCAAGGCTAAAAATAATGCGATGGCGATTGCTAAAATATAGCTGGTAGACACAGCCACTTTTAACTGTTTTAAATGGTTTTGCCCATATAAGTTACCTATCCGAATACTAATAGCGATAGAAAGGCTTAGTGGCATCATAAACAATAAAGTAGTTACACTTGCCGCTATTTGATGACCAGAAACAGCTACTGCACCTAGGTGAGCTATAAATAAGGGGATGCAGGCAAATAGCGTTACTTCAAAAAAGGTTGCTAACGATATTGGAATACCAAGCTTGGTAATGGTTGCTATAGTGGTTAAATTTGGTTTTTCGAATGAAGTTAATAGCTCTTTAGCGCCCACTTTTTTGCTAATTTGGCAGTAAGTGACCTGCGCAATAGCCATTACGGTTAGTACTAAAGCGGTTGCAATACCACAGCCAGCACCGCCGTAAGCAGGAAAACCAAACAAGCCATGAATAAAAATGTAATTTGCAGGTATATTAACAGCTAACCCTAAAAGGCTTATATAAAACGCGGGTTTGGTCATCCCCATACCTTCGGTCATGTTTCTGTAAACAGTAAAGATTAAAAAGCCAAATACCCCCCATTTAACAAAACGAATATAGTCAAAAGCAAGGCTTGCTATAGCAGGGCTGGTATCGAGTCGTGAAATTATAACATCAGCTAAATTAGCTATACCAAATCCGACTGCACTCAACAAAGCTGTTAAATAAAGTGCTTGTTGAAAATAATGGCTGATCCCTTTTTTATCATTAGCTCCAGAAAATTGTGCAATTATGCCTGTTAATGCTAATAAAATACCCTGTAATGCAAGTAGTAATGGGTTCCAAATACCGGTTGCGATTGACAGTGCAGCTAAATCGGTTGGGCTAACTTGACCTGCCATTATGGTGTCGACCACCGACATTAGAATGAGTGTTACTTGTGCTAAAAAAACAGGAAATGCGAGGGAGAGTAAACGTTTAGCTTCCCAATTACAAAAGGTCATAAAAACAGCTATTAAATAAAACAGAGCGCAATTGTAATCTATTGTGTTTCAAATAAAAATCTCAGTAGTGAATGATTTTATTAGTTGATACGTTAAACTAGCACTTTGTAATAAATTTAAGTGATTTTATGTTTACCGGAATAGTACAAACACAAGCAACTGTGGTATCTAAAACCCAAACAGATGGCGTTTTACGCTTAGTTATATCGGTAAGTGATGAATACGTTAAGCATCTAGATTTAGGCGCAAGTATTGCTATTAATGGGTGTTGTTTAACGGTTGTACAAGTTGAGTTAAGTAATCATGACGTGGTGGCACAAGTGCATTTTGATGTGATTGACGAAACCCTAAAATTAACTAATTTAGGGCTGCTTGAGCTAGGTAGTTTAGTTAATTACGAACGCTCTGTTACGTTTGGTACTGAGCTAGGTGGGCATATAGTGTCTGGGCATATTCATTGTACGTCACAAATATCTCAAATAGTGAAGCTTGAAAATAACTGTAAAATACAATTAAGCTTGCCAAAAGAGTGGCAAAAGTATGTGTTGTATAAAGGTTTTGTTGCGATAAATGGCGCAAGCTTAACCGTGGGCGAAGTTGATGAACAAGGCTTTTGGTTACACCTAATTCCCGAAACGCTCGCCATTACAAACATTGGTGCAGCGCAAGTGGGTGACAAGTTAAATATTGAAGTTGATCAGCAAACTTACACTATTGTAAATACGGTAGAAAACTACTTACGCCATCAGGCTTAAAATATTTGTTCGTCGTCACTGTCTACGTGTAACTCTAACTTATTATTAGCATGGTCAATATGCATATTTAAATGAATAGGGTTACAGCAGGCAGTGCAATCTTCAACGTAGTCTTGATCGCCCATGCTTGCGTCTAGGTCTAAATGAATGTGGTGGCCACAGTGTGGGCATGCTATACGTTGTGATAAAAAATCTTTCATAATCACTCCAATCATAAATTATTAAGTGTGTTAGTAACCCTAGCAACAACTTAATGGCTCAACGCTGAACTTCATAATTATTATTTTATAACTATAATTTCATCGTTATTCAACATATATAAATATAGTCTGATTAGGTAATTTTGACACTTATTTTACTACTGTTACTGTGAGCTTTTCTATGTGCTGCTTGGCTTGTGTAAGGTAATTTCCGGCAAAAATATTGGCATGATTTAAAATAGGGTATAACTGATATATCAGTTTACGTTTTTCGTAATTTGGCGATAAAGGATATTGACGATTATAAGCACTGTAAAAATTGTCTGGCAGTGGAGCAAATAATTCACTCATTGCAATATCAACTTCCCGGTCACCATAATAACTTGCAGGATTAAATACTGTGGGAACGGCTTTTAAAAATCCCATGTTGCCGCGCCAAAAATCACCATGCAATATTGATGGCTCAACATGGTGGCTATGTAGTTGTTCTTTTACTGTATTTATTAAGCGTTCGGGCTCGATAAGTTGTATGCCTTTTTCAGCTAATAGTTGTAATTGCCAACCTATACGTTCTTCGGCGTAAAATACATCCCACTTTTTATGCCATCTATTTGGCTGTACTGTGGTTGCTAAGTAATTATCAATATCAAAACCAAACATGGCTTGGTCATGTTTTTGATGCATATTTGCAAGGCTTTTACCCATAGCATCCCATGTAGTATGAGGTTGTTTATCAAGAACAAGCCACTCTAAAACAATAAACGAAAACTCAATATTAGCGCCTGTTACAATACAATTAGGTACTTTTAAGTCACTGTTTTGTGCCAACAGTTTTAAACCGGTTGATTCGCTCTCTAATCTGTCGAGTTCACTTTTTAACGCTACTTTTATTAGGTAGTTGTGCGTACCATTGGTTAAATGAAAAAGTTTGTCGGTATTTGTACTTTGTAGTTGGCGTTTGTAGGTGTGTTTAAAATCATAATTAATAGCTTGGCTGATGTGCTCGTTTACTGTTTTCCACATAACAATTGTTCACCTTTTAAACAGATACCTAAACTATGGCAAAAAGAGATTAATTTAACAATCTAATCGTTGTAAAATTAGCGGCTAGGTTTAAATAAATAATGACAACGACTGTAATGGAGTAAAAATGAACAAAAGTTTAATAACCAATTTGCTAGCTGGGCTATGTGTTGTTGTGGGTTTTATGTTTAACCAAGCAATTGTATTATCTGTTGGTTTATTTGCACTTTCTGGCGCGGTAACAAATTTATTAGCTATTCATATGTTGTTTGAAAAAGTGCCATTTTTATATGGCTCAGGCGTTATTGCGCTTAAGTTTGAAAGCTTTAAAGTCGCCATTAGAAACCTAATATTAACGGAGTTTTTTTCAGAGCAAAAAATTAATAATTTATTAAGCAAAGCGCAACCTAATATCGATTTTGAGCCAATAATTAGTAATGTTGATTTAAACCCCGCATTCGACAACCTGTTAGAGGTAATAGAGCAATCTCAGTTTGGTAGCATGTTAGGTATGTTTGGCGGCACAGCAGCAATAGAGCCAATGCGTGAAAAGTTTATTGAAAAAATGCAATTGTCGCTTGGTGAGATTTCTCAAACTGACGATTTTAAAGCATTAGTAACCCAAACGCTTTCACAAGGTAATAGCGCAGAGAGCCTACATAAAACAGTCCTTAAATTAGTTGATGAGCGCCTAGACGAGCTTACTCCTAAAATGGTTAAAGAGATTATTCAAACTATGATCCGCGAGCACTTAGGCTGGCTTGTCGTGTGGGGCGGTGTGTTTGGTGGTTTATTTGGATTAATAGCCGCAGTAATTTAATTTAAATTACTTTAGAGCTGCTCTAAAGTAATTACACTTAATGTATGAATTTTAGATACTTTTAATTAATCTTTATGAAGTAACTGTTCAAAAACGCTATCTTCATGTTCATATTTATCGGCATCTGGAAATATTTGATCAAATTTTTCAGGTATTGTATGTTTTGCTAATGCGTAAAATTCATATTCAGAAAACTCATGTGAAGCAACAATGGCGCAAAACATATCTGTTTTATTGAGCTTATCAAAATCAGTCGTTTTTAAGGCATCAAGACTGCTTTCAATAAAAAGTACATAAGCAAGGTCATACAGTGCATCTATTTCCTCAAATTCTTTTGTTCCAACTTCATAGCGAGTTTCGTTTAGCTCATAAAGTTGATCAAAAAGCGCTTTAATTTGTGATTCAGCATATTTATATTCTTCAGAACACGCACATTCAATATCAAAGCACGCAGGGTTATATAATTCACTATTTAAATCGTCGCCTAGCTCACTCTGATTTAACATTAGCTGCTGTGAGGCTACCGTATTCATTGTTGCTAATTGATAAGCATTACCAGGAAATGCTTGGAGTGCAAAAACATAAACCGGCTCATTACCTTGTTCAATATGTTTTAAAACAGCATCTTCACAGTGATTTTTTAACGCTATTTTATATTTATCAAACAAACCTCTTACTAACGATTCGTCATACACAACGTTACAAAAATCACGCATAAATATATTTGCTTCGTCAGTATAGTGTTTTAAAAATAAATTTTGTTGCCCTGTGAGTTTGCCATTATTTACTTTGTGAAAAACGTGAAGTGCTTTTAGGAGCTGTTCGACCTCGTTGTTATTTAAATCGGTATAGAAAAATTTATTTTTAGTTTCGGGGTAGGCTTCGTGATAACGTTTAATTTGTTGCAGTAATCCTGCAATTATTTGAAGATCTTTGTTTACTATTACTAAATCATTAGGGGGCAGATCAGGTGAGTTGCTAAGCTCTAGTGAAACAGCAAAATGTGTATTTAAAGTATTAATTAAAAACTCATACTCATCTATCGTTTTAGTTTCTAAATGCATATATCTCCTCATTTTTTTTGTATGCGCTTTAATCGCGTGAGTGAAATACCCTCCATTATGAATATAACACCAGCATCTGCATTTTTACAGCAAGGTTTACCACTATGTGACATGTTAATTGTAAACGTAAAATCAGGGGGGAGGGAATAACTTTCATTAAGCTATGGATAAACAGTTTCAGATAAATTAATTTTTTATAGCTACTGACTTATTTTTTCAGGCTGCTATTATCGCCCCCATAATTTAGTCGTGTTTTTTAGGAGTAACGGTGAGTAAAACGTTAGCCAGTTATTATCAGCAAGCATACGCTTGCGATCAGCAGCATTTTAACCAGTGCTTTTATTGTGGTTGTGAAGCAACAGAGCGCGATCATTGTCCGCCCCTGCATATGCTACAAAGCATTGTTGATTTAGGCGAAGAGGCTGATTTTATATCTATTCCTGCGTGTTATGAGTGCCATGCACTTTTACATAACGAAAGGCTGATGACGATTGATGAGCGTTTCACTAAAATGAAAAAAAAGCTTGCCACTAAATACGCAAAACCTCTGCGTGTTTATAACATGTGGGAAGAAAACGAACTTGGCGATATGAGCGATGAGTTTGCGCATAGTATTCAAGCGGGTATGAAATTAGGAAAAGAAGCCGCTGAGCGTTTAGCGTTTACTGGTTTTAGCTATGCCACAGAAGATGCCAAAGTAGCAGTACGTGAAAAAACAAAAGAGTTTGATGTAGAGGGCATGATATTTACCGACTTTAAAGAGGCGCTAAATTACTGCATTAATGATTTAAACGTACAAAAAAGTGACTTTTATAAAATTTTGGTTGAAGACTACCAAGGGGATTTTAATAAAGCGCTAAGCCAGTATCGTCATCGTCATGACAAAGTGACAGCGGCTAAAGACGGTAATACAATTATTAAAGATTTTTCTAAGTTACATAAGCAAAACTCTGATTTTGTAACGCGTACGGTTAAGCACTTTATTAGTAAAGATCCATCGCTTACAACCGAAGGTGCGCTTGAAAAGTTGTATAACAATTATATAAAGAAATAATTACAGAAATTCATCTTAATTAACTGCGTTTTCACCTGTTTTTTTAGCTTTATCACTTAGCTTTCGCTAAAGTAGCAAAAAAACAGGAGATCCAAACAACATGCAAAAATTTGCACCTTCTTTATTAGCGGTTGGCTTAGCTGCTGCACTTGTAGGTTGCCAAGAAAACGGCCCGCAAGACGATAAAATAACAATTAACAAAAATCCTTACCCAAGCACTTATCAGCCAGTTGCTACATCTAGCACATTAATTACCAACGCCACTGTATTAACAGGTACTGGTGAGCGTTTAGATGATGCTGATGTATTACTTGTTGACGGTAAAGTACAACAAGTAGGTAAAGACTTAACTGCCACTGCTGATATTACAATTGATGCACAGGGCAAATGGGTTACGCCAGGTATTATTGACGTACATTCACATTTAGGCGCTTACCCAAGCCCATCGGTTGAGTCGCATCAAGATGGTAACGAAATGACCAGCCCTAATACTGCAGAAGTGTGGGTTGAGCATTCTGTTTGGCCACAAGATCCTGGCTTTAATCGCGCACGCGAAGGCGGCATTACTTCTCTACAAATTTTACCAGGCTCAGCTAACTTATTTGGTGGACGCGGCGTTACGCTTAAAAACGTACCTGCACACACTATGCAAGGCATGAAATTTCCAGAGGCGCCGTATGGTTTAAAAATGGCGTGTGGTGAAAACCCTAAACGTGTTTATGGTCGTCAAGGTGTATTGCCTTCAACTCGTATGGGTAATATGGCCGGTTACCGTATGGCATGGGCTGAAGCCGCTGAATACAAACGTGCATGGGATAAGTACGATGCCGATTATGAAGCAGGTTTAAACCCAGAAGCACCAGTGCGTGATATTAAACACGATACGCTTCGTGGTGTGCTTGAAGGCGAAGTACGTATTCATAATCATTGTTATAAAGCTGAAGAAATGGCAATGATGATTGACCTGTCAAAAGAGTTTAATTACGACGCCGGTACTTTTCACCACGGTGTAGAAGCGTATAAAATTGCTGACTTACTTGCCCAAAATGGTTCGTGTGCTGCACTTTGGCCAGACTGGTGGGGCTTTAAAATGGAAGCCTACGACATGGTTCAAGAAAACGTAGCCATTGTTGATGCTGTTAAAAATTCATGTGCGGTTGTTCACTCAGATTCAGATACCACTATTCAGCGCTTAAACCAAGAAGCTGGTAAGGTTATGTACCGTGCTAACGAAAACGGTTTTGATATTTCTGAGCAACACGCTATTAAATGGATCACGGCTAACGCTGCTAAGTCGTTAGGTATTGATGACAAAACAGGTTCACTAGAAGCAGGTAAGCAGGGCGATGTGGTTATTTGGAATCAAAGCCCATTTAGTGTTTATGCTAAAGCTGAACAAGTGTTTGTTGATGGTGCAAAAGTTTACGATAGAAACGACAGCGCGTATCAAGCAACAAGTGATTTTATGTTAGGTCAACAATAAGGAGCACCCAGAATGAAAAATTTATCACGTTCGTTTTCGCTTTCTCTGGTTGCTGCAGGATTACTAGCATCTGGTGCTGTAAGCGCACAATCGCTAGCAATTATTAATGCAACATTACACACGTCTTCTGATCAAGGTGTTTTAGAAGCGGCAAGTATTGTAATGACAGATGGAAAAATTACAGCAATTAACCCAGCTGAAGTTATAGCCGATAAAGTTATTGATGCAAAAGGTCAAATTGTAACACCCGGTTTTATTGCCAGTGTAAATCAACTTGGTTTAGTTGAAGTTAGTGCAGTTGCGGGCTCTCGCGATGCAGGCGAGGAAAAAGCCGGTATTGATTTTGACGTAAGTCTTGCTTACAACGCACATTCAAGCTTAATTCCTTACGCTCGTAAAGGCGGCGTAACACGCGATGTAATTACCCCTCATGGTGGCGATAGCATTTTTTCAGGCCTTGCTAGTGTTGTTGATTTAAGTGGTAGTTTTGATAGCGAAATGCAAAAACAAGCGGCTCTAGTTGTTTATTTAGGTGAGCGCAGTAAAGGCTCTCGTGCTTTTACTTTGCAAACACTTATTAATAAACTTGATGAGCACAAAACGAAAGCCGGTAAAAAAGCTAAAAAAGATGACGACAAACCAAGTACTGAAGACAAAGTAATGGTGAAAGTCCTTAGTGGCGAAATGCCATTAGTTGTTGGCGTTTCGCGTGCTGCAGATATTATTGAGCTCATTAAAGTAAAAGAGCAATTTGGCATTAATTTAGTACTTAATGGTGCACAAGACGCTGTTGTAGTTAAAGAGCGCGTTGCTAAAGCAAATATCCCAGTAATTATTAGTGCAATGGACAGCTTACCAGCAAGTTTTGATTCGCTTCATGCGAGTTTAGATAATGCAGGTGTGCTTGAAAAAGCAGGTGTTAAAGTATTATTAACGGTAGGTGGCGATGCAAGCCATAATATTTATCAGTTACGTTTTGATGCTGGTAATGCAGTATCGTATGGTATGAGCCAAGAGGGCGCGTTAAAAGCGGTTACATCAAACGTTGCTGATGTATTTGGCATTAATGCAGGTAGCCTTGAAGTAGGCAAAGCCGCTGATGTAGTAATGTGGAGTAATGACCCGTTTGAACTGAGTAGCCACGTGAGCAAAATGTTTATTAATGGGACTGAGGTATCTACACAATCTCGTCAGGATAAACTGCGTGACCGTTATACGACTGATTCAAAAATGCCACGCGCATATACCAACCCGCAATAATACTTAATCAATTTGAGGGATTAAATCTGACGCTAACTGCGTTAAAAATTTCTGATATAGAGCAACTAAATCATGAAATTTTTGCCTTGTTATCGACAAGATTTTCTTGCCTCAAAATTGATCACTTAATTAAGCGAATTGGTATGATACAAAGTAATCAGAGTTTAAATAAATTAAATAACTTAAATAGTTTTGGTTAATCAAAAAGGTCGCTATCTAATGATAACGACCTTTTTTATTGGCGTAAAAAAGCCGCTTACTTTTTCAAGTAAGCGGCTTTTTAATTTAAACCAATATTTATACTAATTTAGCAAGAATACCGTTAAACGTAGTGCTTGGACGCATTGCTTTAAACGCTGCATCGTCATTAGGTAGGAAGTAACCGCCTAAATCTACTGCAGGGCCTTGAGCATCGTTTAGCTCACTTACGATTTGGTCTTTATTAGACTCAAGATCGCTAGCAATTTGCGTAAACTGTGCTTTAAGTTCGCTGTCGTCGTTTTGTTTAGCTAGTTCTTGTGCCCAGAATAAAGATAGGAAGAAATGAGAACCACGGTTATCAATTTCTTTCACTTTACGTGAAGGCGATTTGTTTTCTGCTAAGAAAGTACCAGTCGCTTTATCTAGCGTATCAGCAAGAACTTGTGCCTTGTTGTTACCCGTAGTTACGCTTAGGTGCTCAAGCGATGCAGCAAGTGCTAAAAATTCACCTAAAGAATCCCAACGTAAGTGGTTTTCTTTTTCGAATTGTTGAACATGCTTAGGTGCAGAACCACCCGCGCCAGTTTCAAATAAGCCGCCACCGTTCATAAGTGGAACAATTGAAAGCATTTTAGCACTAGTACCTAGCTCTAAGATTGGGAATAAATCTGTAAGGTAATCACGTAAAACGTTACCTGTTACAGAAATAGTGTCTTTACCTTCTTTAATACGCGCTAGTGAGAACAATGTTGCTTCAAGCGGTGCTAAAATTTGAATATCTAAACCAGCTGTATCGTGATCTGGTAGGTATTTATTTACTTTTTTGATTAGCTCTGCATCGTGTGCACGATTTTCGTCTAACCAAAAAATAGCAGGAACGCCAGTTGCACGTGCACGGCTTACTGCAAGTTTAACCCAATCTTGGATTGGTGCGTCTTTAGCCTGACACATGCGCCAAATATCGCCTTGCTCAACACTGTGCTCAAGTAATGTATTACCATTTGTATCAACAACACGGATAGAACCGTCAGCTTTAGCTTCAAACGTTTTATCGTGTGAACCGTATTCTTCAGCTTTTTGAGCCATAAGGCCAACGTTTGGAACGCTACCCATAGTTGTTGGATCAAATGCACCGTTTACTTTACAAAAATCAATAGTTGCTTGGTAAATACCTGAGTAACAACGATCTGGAATTACAAAGCTAGTGTCTTGTAATTTACCATCGTTATTCCACATTTGACCGCTTGAACGAATTGCAGCAGGCATAGATGCATCAATAATCACATCACTTGGTACGTGTAGGTTTGTAATACCACGGTCAGAATCAACCATAGCAATAGCAGGGCGGCTAGCGTAAACAGCTTGAATGTCTGCTTCAATTTCTTTGCGCTTTGCATCGTCTAATGTTTGAATTTTAGAATATACGTCGCCTAAACCATTATTTACATCAACACCTAGCTCTTCAAAAAGCTTACCGTGTTTAGCAAATACATCTTTGTAGAATACTTTTACAGCGTGACCAAAGATGATTGGATCAGATACTTTCATCATTGTCGCTTTCATGTGAAGCGAGAATAAAACGCCTTTTTCTTTTGCTGCATCAATTTCAGTAGCTAAGAAAGCTTGAAGCTTAGAAGCGCTGATGCTTGATGCATCAATAACTTCGCCAGCTAAAAGAGGAGTGCTTTGTTTAAGTACTGTAACATCGCCGTTAGTTGCAACGTGTTCAATACGAACATCAGTTGCTGTATCAACAGTGATTGATTGCTCAGAGCCAAAGAAATCGCCTTCGCTCATGCTAGCAACGTAAGACTCTGAATCTTTGCTCCACGCACCCATTGAATGTGGGTTGTTACGTGCATATTCTTTTACAGAACCAGGTGCACGACGGTCTGAGTTACCTTCACGAAGTACTGGGTTTACTGCACTGCCTTTAATTTTGTCGTAAGCAGCTTGAATTGCTTTTTCTTCATCATTTTTAGGTTCTACAGGGTAATCTGGAAGTGCATAACCTTGTGCTTGAAGCTCTTTAATTACCGCGCGAAGCTGTGGAACAGATGCACTGATATTTGGTAATTTAATAATGTTAGCTTCTGGTGTTTTAGCAAGCTCGCCAAGTTCAGCAAGTGCATCACCAATGCGTTGTTCTGGTGTTAAATAATCAGGGAAGCTTGCAATTACACGACCTGCTAAAGAGATATCGCGAGTTTCAACTTCAACACCTGCCGCATTTGTATATGCTTGGATGATAGGTAGCAACGAGTAAGTTGCTAGTGCCGGAGCTTCGTCCGTTTTTGTATAGATAATTTTTGATGTCATCATCATTCCTAGATAGTAGACCGTAAAGGCCTTATTCAACAATGCAAAGAAACTCATTACTTTTGAGCTATTTCATTTACTAAACACGTTAATAAATGAACCCAAGTAATGAATAGTTTGTTAGGTGTTGGTACTCATTATTGCTTTTATATAAAGCAGAATAATCACACCTGACGAACTGGTACCGTATTTATAGCTAAAAAAATAACAAAAACAAATTAGCCTTTAGCATAGGCAGTTCCTAATACTAAAACACGTGAGTAATTATTAGATTAATACACTTTTATAAGCTTCAAGAGTGTAACAAGCTTGAATAAAAAGGGCTAGGTCTTGAAACAGCGCACAAGTATATAAATAAGTATCAGTTAGAACATTGGGGTATATAAAATAAATTCAAGGAAAAGGGTTGAATTTGCACAAAATGAGGCAATAAATAGAGGTGAAGTGATGAAAAAAGTATGGATAAAGAATTAAGCGAGGATCTAAATAGGTCACTCGCTTTAGTCGAACAGAATTACAGTTACTCGATAATGTCGCCATCTGGGGCAATATTAGTAGCGTGTAAGCCTTTTGGGCCTTGTTCTAATTCGAATGTTACATCTTGACCAGCTTTAAGCGTTTTATAACCGTCCATTACAATTGTTGAGTAATGAGCGAAAATATCATTCTCGCAGCCGTCTTCTACGATGAAACCAAAACCTTTAGCGTTGTTGAACCATTTAACTTTACCACAAGCCATACTTCTACATCCTTCAATAAGTTGACTAATTTAGTTATTCTAAACCGTATAATTTGCTAGACTGATTAAGGTTTAATCAATCTATGACTGACTGTAGTTTATTTGCCCAGTCAGTCAAGTGTTTTGAGTTATTTATTTAACATTTTATTTATTTTTTATTCAAGTTTGCTTGAGTTACAAAGACAAGACTATATTTAATTATGAGTGGTATGAAAGATTCAGGTGTTATAGACACAGTTCGCGATAGTGAAAAGCAAAAGCTACAACCACCGCGAAAATATAAAGTTGTTTTAAATAACGACGACTACACGCCGATGGACTTTGTAATAGAAGTTTTAACGACGTTTTTTAATATGGATAGCGATAGAGCAACCGACGTGATGCTTCAGGTTCATGAAAAAGGTAAGGGTATTTGCGGCGTTTACAGCGCTGATGTAGCTCATACCAAAGCTGAACAAGTTAACCGTTACTCACGGGATAACGAGCATCCACTGCTTTGTAGTTGTGAGCAGGAATAAATACCAATTAGGGTGATCAAACATCCGATTTATGTGGTATAAAATTATTATCTCAGTAAGGGGTTGCCAATGCTAAACAAAGACTTAGAACTCACATTAAATGCCGCGTTTCGTGAAGCGCGCACTCGCCGTCATGAGTTTATGACCGTAGAGCACCTTTTACTTGCGCTTTTAGACAATCCTTCAGCGGGAGAAGCTCTAAACGCGTGTGGTGTTAATATTTCAGGTTTAAAAACCGAATTGCTAGAATTTATCGATGAAACAACACCGGTAATTCCAGATTTAGAAGAAGAGCGTGAAACTCAACCAACTCTTGGCTTTCAACGTGTATTACAGCGCGCTGTATTTCATGTGCAATCGTCAGGCAAAAACGAAGTAACTGGTGTAAACGTACTGGTAGCTATTTTTTCTGAACAAGAAAGCCAAGCCGTTTATTTACTTAAAAAGAACGATGTATCTCGATTAGATATCGTTAACTTTATTTCGCACGGTATTTCTAAAGCAGACGATGAATTAGGTGACGACACCGACGATATTCATGAAGAAGTACAAGAAGTTCAAAACGAAGAAGCAAGTAAGTTAGACAGCTTTACAACCAATCTAAACGCACAAGCGCGTGAAGGTAATATAGACCCTCTAATTGGTCGCGATAGCGAAGTAGAGCGCACTGTACAAGTGCTGTGTCGCCGTAAAAAGAACAATCCGCTATTAGTAGGTGAAGCCGGTGTTGGTAAAACAGCAATTGCAGAAGGCCTAGCGTACCGTATTGTGAACGATCAAGTTCCAGAAGTAATAGCCGATGCTGTTGTATATTCACTAGATATGGGAGCATTACTTGCGGGTACTAAATACCGTGGCGATTTTGAAAAACGTTTTAAAAGTTTATTAAAAGAGCTACAAGCGCAGCCTGGTTCTATTTTATTTATTGATGAAATACATACCATAATCGGTGCTGGCGCGGCGTCTGGTGGTGTTATGGACGCATCAAACTTGCTTAAACCGTTACTTTCAAGTGGCAAATTACGTTGTATGGGCTCAACTACTTACAACGAGTATAAAAATATTTTTGAGAAAGACCGTGCGCTAGTACGCCGTTTTCAAAAAATTGATGTACTTGAACCAAGCGTTGCAGACACCACTAAAATATTAAACGGTTTAAAAGAGCGTTACGAAGAACACCACGGTATTCGTTACACGCAAAAAGCGTTAAAAGCGGCAGCAGAACTAAGTGCTAAATACATTAATGAGCGTCACTTGCCTGATAAAGCAATTGATGTAATTGACGAAGCTGGTGCAAGTCAGCGTCTACAACCTAGCTCTAAGCGTAAAAAAACGATTGGTGTGGCAGATATCGAGCTGATTATATCTAAAATGGCACGTATTCCTGCACAAAGCGTGTCGTCAACAGATAAAGAAACACTTAAGAATCTTGACCGTAACCTTAAAATGTTAGTGTTTGGGCAAGATCAATCTATTGATGCGCTTACATCTGCTATTCGTTTATCTCGTTCTGGTTTATCAAGCGAAGAAAAACCAGTTGGCTCGTTCTTGTTTGCAGGACCTACCGGTGTTGGTAAAACAGAGGTAACTAAGCAACTAGCTAAATGCATGGGTGTTGAGTTTATCCGATTTGATATGTCGGAATATGTTGAACGCCACGCAATAAGCCGATTAATTGGTGCGCCTCCAGGTTATGTTGGTTTTGAGCAAGGTGGTTTATTAACAGAAGCTGTTATTAAAAATCCACATGCAGTTGTACTTTTAGATGAGATTGAAAAAGCGCATCCAGATATTTACAACGTTTTGCTACAAGTTATGGACCACGGTACCTTAACTGATAATAACGGTCGTAAAGCCGATTTTAGAAACGTGGTTGTGGTAATGACTACTAACGCTGGCGTGCAAGAAACTACACGTAAGTCGATTGGCTTTAGTGAGCAAGATCATACGCATGATGCAATGGGCGAAATTAATAAAATATTTTCACCTGAATTTAGAAACCGCTTAGATAACATCATTTGGTTTAATCACCTTGAACGTGACGTTATTTTACTTGTTGTTGATAAGTTTATTGTAGAGCTTCAAGCACAGCTTGATAAAAAATCGGTTAACCTTGAACTGACGTCTAAAGCGCGTGAATGGCTTGCTGACAAAGGTTACGACAAAGCGATGGGCGCACGTCCAATGGCACGTGTTATTCAAGAAGAGCTTAAAAAGCAGCTTGCTAACGAAATATTATTTGGTGAACTTGTTGAGGGCGGTACAGTTAAAGTCTCGGTCAAAGATAAGAAAATTCACTTTGAATATGAAAGTAGTTTAACGCCTGCGTAACGCATTTAATTAAAATACTTAGTTAAATAAAAATGGTCCGCTTAATTAAAAGCGGACCATTTTTTTGTCACATTTTTACGAGCAACAAAAAACCCAGCACAAAGCTGGGTTTTTTGTTTATTAAATGTAATTGCTAGATTAATTCCATCAATTACATTTAATAAACGCTTAAAGCTAGTTAAATACTAGCCAAAAACTAAATCTCGTTTACGCACTTACTTAGCGAGCACGGAATACGATACGACCCTTCGATAAATCGTAAGGAGTCATTTCTACCGTTACTTTATCGCCGGTTAAAATACGGATATAGTTTTTGCGCATTTTGCCTGAAATGTGAGCCACAACTACGTGACCATTTTCTAGCTCAACTCGGAACATTGTATTTGGTAAAGTATCAAGGACAGTCCCTTGCATTTCGATTACGTCTTCTTTCGCCATGTTTAGCGTAACACCTCTTTAATAGTTAAACGCTGCAGATTTTGCCCAAAATACGCCAATAAGTAAAGGCGCAGTGGCTATATTTGCAAATTAAATAGCCAGCCACTCATCATTGAGCTGTTTTTGCGCTGGTAAAAATTGAGTTTTGTATTTCATTTTATCGCATTCGTCTATTTGATAGCCTAAATATACATATTGTTTATTTTGCTCTTTCGCAAACTTGAGCTGCTGTAAAATCATGACTGTGCCTAAACTATATTGCTCAAAATCAGGGTCAAAAAATGTGTAAATTGCAGAAATAGCGTTTTGCATACAGTCAGTTACAGCAACAGCGACTAGTTTGTCTTGATGCCATAGTTCTATAAATGTAATGTCTAACCAACTACAAAACAAAAAACTTTGAAACTGTGTTTTTTCAGGAGGATACATACTTCCATCCTGATGACGAAGACTTATGTACTTACTGTAAAGTGGATAATACTCTTTTTGTTCAGTCTTAGAATATTTTACCTCAAACTGTGTTTTTGCTTTGTTTAGTTTACGTTTTTGCGATTTTGAGGGTGTAAACTCTTGCGCTAATACACGTACTGATTTGCATTCAGTGCATATGGGGCAGTGTGGGCGATAAATTTGGTTGCCACTACGGCGAAAACCTAAGCCTAATAATGACTCAAATTTATCGGTGCTGTAGCAACTTGGATCAAGAATAACCAAAAGTTGTTCTTGTCGATTGGGTAAATAGCTGCAGTCAAACTCTTGGCTTAAGCCTACACGAGCTGGAAGCTGTTCATTCATAGATTGCGTCAAGTGTTTGTGGCTCCCACATAGTTGGGCTAACAGTATAGTTATTTGCAACTTTAAGTTTAGCTAAAAATTCTGAGCGGGGTATTACTTTTGCGCCAAGGGTCATTAAATAAGGATTCTCTAACTGGGAATCAATAAAATGCGCATTATGGCGTTTAAGCCAATTTACAAGCGCCCACATAGCCAGTTTGGAGCAATTTGTTTGATGATGAAACATCGACTCGCCACAAAATACGCCATTTTGCATAATGCCATATAAGCCACCTGCAAGCTCTCCGTTACTCCACACCTCTAAACTATGCGCTATGCCCGCATTGTGTGCCTTAATGTACGCATTGAGCATGTCAGAGGTGATCCAGGTGCCATCGGTATCAAGGCGTTGATCGCGACAGGCTTCTATTACTTCTTCAAAGGCATTATTAATTGTTACTTCTACAGGATTCTTTTTTAAATGCTTACGAAGGCTTTTACTTACATGAAAATCATCCAGCTCAAAAATACCGCGCTCGCTTGGCGACCACCACATAATAGGCTCATCTTCACTAAACCAAGGAAATATACCGCTTTTGTAGGCATTGCTTAGGCGAGGCAGATTTAAATCGCCACCAATTGCCAGTAAGCCATCGGGAGACTCTAATGCGTATTCCGGATTGGGGAATGCTATATCGGTTTCGCTTAATTGGTATAGCTGATTTTTCATATAGTACTTATTTTATGATTGATCGTAAAAGTGTAACTATATTTGGGGCATAAAAAAAGGGCTGAATGACAGCCCTCAATTATTTATTTAATTGCTTATAAATTATCTAAGAAACGCTCTGCATCAAGTGCCGCCATACAGCCTGTACCCGCTGATGTGATTGCTTGACGGTAAATATGGTCAGACACATCACCTGCAGCAAAAACGCCTTCTACGCTTGTTTGTGTTGCGTTGCCGTTAAGACCAGACTCTACAACTAAGTAGCCATCTTTCATTTCTAATTGACCAACAAACATATCAGTATTTGGTTTATGACCAATAGCAATAAATACGCCTGCTAAATCGAGTTCTTCAGTTGCATCAGAGTTTGCATCTTTAATACGAACGCCTGTTACACCCATTTGATCGCCTAATACTTCGTCAAGCGTGCGGTTGTAATGCATTACTACATTACCATTAGCTGCTTTTTCAGCAAGACGATCTGCTAGTATTTTTTCACTGCGGAAACTATCACGACGATGAATAACATGTACTTCGTCAGCAATATTAGATAGGTAAAGCGCTTCTTCAACCGCTGTATTACCACCACCAACAACCGCTACTTTTTGACCTTTATAGAAAAAACCGTCACAAGTAGCACAAGCCGAAACACCACGACCCTGAAATTTAGTTTCAGACTCAAGACCTAAATACTTAGCAGAGGCACCTGTCGCAATGATTAGCGCATCACATGTGTAAGTGCCTTGGTCGCCAGTTAGTGTGAAAGGGCGTTTAGATACATCTACTTTATTGATGTGATCAAACACAATTTCAGTTTCAAAGCGCTCAGCATGCTCTTTCATACGATCCATTAACGCAGGACCCGTTAAGCCGTGTGCATCACCAGGCCAGTTTTCAACTTCAGTAGTGGTTGTTAACTGACCACCTTGTTGAATGCCTGTAATTAAAACAGGGTTTAAATTTGCACGTGCTGCATATACTGCGGCAGTATAACCAGCTGGGCCAGAGCCTAAAATTAGTAGCTTACAATGTTTTGCTTCAGTCATTATTTTATCCTAAACGTTTAATACGGTCTTTAATGCGCTCGATTCTAAGAAAAACAAGGCAGAAGTAAACAAAATCTGTGATTTTATTTTTTTGTAAATCGAAAAGCTGTGCATTTTTATGTACTAGAGAGTGTGGTTTTTGTAGTTAATAAACTAAAGTAGCTCAATTAATAGACTAACAGGCAACAAAACTGCGTTAATTCATGACCACTTAAGTTTTTTTTGTTATGTTTTAAATAATTTTATTTGTCACTTACAGATTATGTGACCTTAGTTAATAGGCATCTATGTTATTTTGGCAGGAAAAACCCGCATTCGGGTTGACTTCAAAAGACGTTAACGTCTTAACCAATGCGCAAGATTATCGTACGCAACTGCTACGTTTAATTAGCAATGCAAAAAAACGAATTTATATAACTGCGTTGTATTTACAAGATGACGAAGCAGGACGCGAAATTTTAGACGCGCTGCATCGTGTGTCATTGGACAACCCGGCACTTGAGATAAAAGTGCTGGTGGATTTTCATCGCGCGCAACGCGGTTTAATTGGCGCAGATAAGTCAGACGGCAACGCAAGTTTATATTGTGACGATTTAGAAAAGTTTAAATCGAACGTACAAGTATATGGCGTACCCGTTAAAGCCAAAGAGCTTTTTGGCGTATTGCATTTAAAAGGTTTTGTAATTGACGATACCTTACTTTATAGCGGTGCGAGCTTAAATAATGTGTATTTGCAATATAACGAACGCTATAGACTCGACCGATACTTTTTAATAACGCAAAGAGAGCTGTGTAACTCAGTAGTCGATTTTATTGAATCAAAGCTACTTAGTTCAGTGGCTGTGCCGCGCATTGACACGCGACCGCTTAAACGTTTACACGACTTTAAACTTGATCAAAAACAATTAATGCGTGATTTAAAAGCCGCAAGTTACGAAAGCGCTAAATTACAAAATACACAACCATTAGGTATTCGTTTATTTTTAGGGTTAGGGCGTCGTAATAACGAGCTTAACCGATTAATAAAAGCGTTATTTGATACTACAGAGCAAGAGCTGATTCTTTATACTCCTTACTTTAATTTTCCGGCGCCGCTTATGCGATCACTGCGTCGATTATTAAAACAAGGTAAGCAAGTCACTATTGTTGTAGGCGATAAAACAGCAAACGACTTTTATGTACCGCCAAGTGAGCCATTCAGTAAAATTGGCGCGTTACCTTACTTGTACGAGACTATTTTGCATAAGTTTGTAAAATCGCAAAAGCGTCATATAGATAACGGTAATTTAAATGTGTACTTGTGGAAGCACGAAAGTAATTCGTTTCATTTAAAAGGTATTTGTTCTGATCGTAAAAACCATTTGTTAAGTGGGCATAACCTTAACCCGCGTGCTTGGGGATTAGATATCGAAAACGGTATTTTAATAGAAGACCCAGAGCAAACAATTATGGAAGCGATTGATAACGAAAAGCAGGAAATTTTACAGCACTGCCGTCGTTTAACAGGTCCTGATGATTTAGAAACAATGGATGATTATCCGCAGCCAGTTAAAAAGCTACTTGGTCAAGCTAAGCGCGTAAAAGTAGATTTTATAATTAAGCGTTTTATCTAAACCAGTTTATCTAAATAAGTTTATATAAATCTAAAATTTAAACACAAAAAAAGCAGCTAATTAGCTGCTTTTTTATGGGTTGTAGTTAGGTAGCTACATTACTTAATACCAACCTAACTACATAAACGCTAAATTATGCGTTTTCTACCGCTGTGCGTGGGTCAACATATTCCATGTTGAACGCTTCAGCTACTTCTTTGTAAGTTACTTGGCCTTTAATTACGTTTAAGCCTTTTAAGAAGTGAGCGTCATCTAGTAGCGCCTTTTTATAACCTTTGTTAGCAAGGTTAATGATGAAAGGCAATGTTGCATTGTTAAGTGCAAACGTAGATGTGCGTGGAACAGCGCCAGGCATGTTAGCAACACAGTAGTGAACAACTTCATCAACAATGAAAGTAGGATCAGCATGCGTAGTTGCTTTAGAAGTAGCAATACAGCCACCTTGGTCTATTGCAACGTCAACAATTGCAGAACCAGGTTTCATTGCTTTAATGTGTGCAGCAGTTACTAGTTTAGGTGCAGCTGCGCCTGGAATTAGTACGCCACCAATTACTAAATCAGCTTCTAGTACGTGTTTTTCTAGTGCATCAGCAGTTGAGTAAATAGCTTTTACTTTATTACCAAATTGCGCGTCTAGTGCACGTAATACATCGATGTTACGATCAAGAACTACAACTTCAGCTCCAAGACCAACAGCCATTTGAGCTGCGCTACGACCAACCATGCCGCCGCCAATTACAACAACTTTAGCAGCTTCAACGCCTGGTACGCCACCTAGTAGCATGCCACGACCGTGGTTAGATTTTTCTAGCGCTTGTGCACCAGCTTGAATAGACATACGGCCAGCAACTTCGCTCATAGGAGCAAGAAGCGGTAAACCACCGCGAGAGTCAGTTACAGTCTCGTATGCAATACAAATAGCTTTGCTTTTTACAAGGTCTTCAGTTTGTGGAAGATCAGGTGCAAGGTGTAAGTAAGTGAAAAGAATTTGGTCTTCACGTAACATTGCACGTTCAACTGCTTGTGGCTCTTTTACTTTAACAATCATGTCTGCTTTAGCGAAAACGTCAGCAGCAGTTGTTAAAATTTCAGCACCTGCAAGAGTGTAATCTTCGTTAGTAAAACCAATCCCCATGCCCGCGTCTGTTTCTACAATCACTTGGTGACCGTGGTTTACTAATTCACGAACACTCGCAGGAACCATACCTACACGGTATTCATGGTTTTTAATTTCTTTAGGTACACCAATAATCATAACTTTTGCCTTATTAAGAACGGATTAACATTTTCCACTATTATATTCATCATAAGCCAGTGTGTCTCACCTTTTTTAAAGTCAAATCTAGTGTTATCATCTAAATAATTAAAATAAACAGAATAAAAAACTAGCTGGATATATGCATCAATTATTAGACCGAATTGACCGTAAAATTTTAATGGAGTTGCAGCACGATGGGCGGCTTTCAAATGTAGAATTGGCCCGACGAGTTGGGCTAAGCGCCACGCCCTGTCTGGAGCGCGTAAAAAAGCTAGAACGAGAAGGTTATATACTGGGTTACAAAGCAGTGGTCGATCCAGCTAAGTTAGGACAAGGTTTATCGGTGTATGTAGAAGTAACAATTACAAAAACATCTCCCGACGTATTTGACGAATTTAGTGCAGCGGTAAAAAAGCACGAAGAGATTATAGAATGCCACTTAGTATCGGGTAATTTTGATTTTTTATTAAAAACCCGCGTAAACGATATGTCAGAGTATCGAGGCGTTTTAGGTGACATATTATTAAAACTACCAAATGTGAGTGAAAGCCGCACTTATGTAGTAATGGAAGAAGTTAAAGGTGAGGTGGGCGTTATAATTCGCCCTTACATTGCTTAATATTATTTATATTGCAGCTATATTATAAGCAGCTGATTTTTGAGTTAAGTTAAAATCAGCCTTAAAGTTCAACAGCCTTTAATTAATATGAGCCTAAATTATAAAAACTTGTTCATTATCAGGTCATCAGCATTAAGATAAAGTGCAACAAATTACATTTCCTGCTAAGGTATTTCACTGCTAAGTGAGTGTAAATAGAATAATAAAGAGGAATAGGGAACTATGCGCCTAAATGGTGTGCAAAGACTATTAGAAACAGGGCTGATAATCAGCACCTTTACGGCAATATTTATTTTATGTGCCTTAATCAGTTTTGATCCAGCAGATGCTGCATGGTCGCAAACAAGCTTTAGTGAAGTTAGAAACATTACTGGCGCTGCGGGTGCGTGGATTGCTGACATATTATTACTTACTTTTGGCTGGCTTGCTTATTTTGTGCCGGCTGCAATTCAAATATTTGGTTATTTATTATTTAAACAACCTCACCGAATTTTTCAACTCGACTACACCACATTAGCACTTCGCGTTATAGGCTTTGCTCTATTTATTACCTCAGCTACCGCTATTAGCAGCATTAATTTTGATGACATTTATAATTTTTCATCAGGTGGGGTAGTGGGCGATGTAATAGAGTCGGCAATGATGCCAGCATTTAATTTTACAGGCACAACCATATTATTATTGTGTTTCTTTTTTGCAGGTTTAACACTTTTAACAGGTGTATCGTGGGTTGAATTTGTTGATTGGCTAGGTGATTTAGTTGTTCGGTTTTATCGTTTTATTACCACTTACGCACAAGGCTGGATGCACCGAGAGCGTGTTGCTGGTAACGCCAATAACGACAACGAACGAGCCGATGCCTATTTTGAAGATGATATTCATGAACAAATAGAATTACCAGCATCAGCTAAAAAATCGAATAAGCAAAAAGCAATTAACAAACCACAAGCGCCATTTAATGAGCCGCAAATTAGCGACGATTTTATGCCATTTGACGAGCTTGATGACATACTCGATCAAGAAATTGGTTTTAGCGCTATAGATGACGAGCCAATGGACACTGAGGCTGCGCTAAATGCACTCGATCAGAGCCCTGTTGTAGAGCCTGAAAAACCAGTTACAACGGTTGTATCACCAGCCAGACCAATGCCTAAGCCAAAACCAGCGTATCAGCCGCCGCCAACAGCTAAAGAAAAGTTTGAGCAGCTATTAACGCAAGAGCCACCACCAGGACCATTACCGTCGCTCGATTTACTCGACAGACCAGATAAAGCTAAAAATCCTATTTCGCAAGAAGAGCTCGATACAGTATCGCGCCTAGTAGAGACAAAACTACTCGATTTTAACGTACAGGCAACGGTTGTAGCGGTATATCCGGGTCCCGTTGTTACGCGTTTTGAGTTAGATTTAGCACCTGGTATAAAAGTGTCTAAAATTACAGGTTTAGCAAAAGATTTAGCCCGTTCGCTTTCGGCAATTAGTGTACGTGTTGTAGAAGTTATTCCGGGTAAAACATATGTAGGGATAGAGCTTCCTAATAAACACCGTGAAATAGTACGTTTATCGGAAGTGATAAACGCACCAAAATTTGAACAAAACCCATCGCCACTCACCATGGTGCTAGGTAAAGACATTGCCGGTCAGCCGGTGTGTGCTGACCTAGGGAAAATGCCACACTTACTGGTAGCGGGTACAACCGGTTCGGGTAAGTCAGTGGGCGTTAATGTCATGATATTAAGTTTACTTTACAAGTCGGGTCCTGATGACGTACGTATGATCATGATTGACCCTAAAATGCTTGAACTTTCGGTTTACGAAGGCATCCCGCATTTACTATGTGAAGTAGTAACTGACATGAAAGAAGCCGCTAACGCGCTGCGTTGGTGTGTAGGCGAAATGGAACGTCGTTATAAGTTAATGTCGGCATTAGGTGTACGTAACTTAAAAGGTTACAACCAAAAAGTGCTTGATGCAAAAGAAGCGGGTTACCCGATTCTTGATCCATTATTTAAAGACACCGACGGCATGAAAGAAGGTCCAGACGAGCTAGGTAAATTACCAAGTATTGTTGTAGTAATAGATGAATTTGCCGACATGATGATGATTGTAGGTAAAAAAGTGGAAGAGCTAATTGCACGTATTGCCCAAAAAGCACGTGCGGCTGGTATTCATTTAATACTGGCAACGCAGCGCCCTTCAGTAGATGTAATAACAGGTTTAATTAAAGCAAATATACCAACGCGTATGGCGTTTCAGGTATCAAGTAAAATAGACTCGCGTACCATACTTGACCAACAAGGCGCAGAAAACTTACTTGGTATGGGTGATATGCTTTATTTACCACCAGGCACTAGTGTACCAGAGCGTGTACATGGCGCATTTGTAGACGATCACGAAGTACATGCCGTCGTAAACGATTGGAAAGCACGTTCTAAAACAAATTACATAGATGAAATATTAAATGGTGATGCCAGTGAAGATATTTTATTACCAGGTGAAGCAAGTGAAAATGCAGATGAAGAAAACGATCCTTTATACGACGAAGCAGTTTCGTTTGTAGTAGAAACAGGCAAAGTATCGGTTTCATCAGTACAACGTAAATTACGTGTTGGCTATAACCGCGCAGCACGTTTAGTAGAACAAATGGAAACATCGGGTATCGTGAGTTCACCAGGTCATAACGGCGCTCGCGATGTATTAGTACCTAATGGAGCAAATTAATTATGAAACTTAACACCTTAATTTTAGTGCTTGGCAGCTTAGTTGCTGCGCCAAGCTTTGCTGACGACAGCCAAGCATTACAAGATCAACTTGCAACGCTAAAAAGCTTTAAAGCGCAATTCGCACAAAAAGTAACTGACAAAGAAGGCCAAGCAGTTATGCAAGGCGAGGGCACAATAGCGCTTCAACAGCCTATGATGATCCGCTGGCAGCAAACTAATCCAGACGATACTTTGTTTATATCAAATGGTGACAAAACATATTACTTTGACAGCTTTGCTGAGCAAGTAACCATTATGCAAACTAGCAGCTTGATCGACTCAACACCGTTTGTATTGCTTACATCTAAAGACCCTGCACAATGGGAAAAATACAGCGTACTTGCTACTAGTAAGGGTTTTAGCGTAACACCCAATAAAGGGGTTGAAAGCCAAGTAGAGCAGCTAGATATTACATTTGCGAGTAATGAGCAAGGCCTTGCTGAATTAGTGGTTACGGATAATTCTGGGCAGCTATCGTCATTTACGTTCAGCGATCCTCAAGTAAATACATTACTTGATAAAACCACCTTTGAATTTACACCGCCAGAAGGTGTTGAAATAGACGATCAGAGTAACGGTGAGTAATTTAGGTTTTAATTTTGGACCCGATGTACGCCCACTTGCCGCGCGTATGCGCCCTACAACACTTGAAGAATATATTGGTCAGCAGCATTTATTAAGTGCTGATAAACCGCTGCATCAAGCCATTGTGGCGGGGCGCTGCCATAGTTTAATTTTGTGGGGACCGCCAGGTGTGGGTAAAACAACACTTGCACAAATCATTGCCAACCATGCAGATGCTTCACTTATTCAAATGTCGGCGGTAACTGCGGGCGTAAAAGATATTCGCGACAGCGTAACGCAAGCACGCGATAACTTAGAAAGCCGTGGACAACGTACCCTTATGTTTGTTGACGAAGTGCATCGCTTTAATAAATCTCAGCAAGATGCGTTTTTACCGCACATAGAAGACGGCACCTTTATATTTGTAGGTGCAACCACCGAAAACCCCTCGTTCGCCCTTAACAACGCTATTTTATCGCGTGCGCGTGTGTATGTTTTAAAGTCGCTTGCCGACACCGACTTATACACCGTAATAGAGCGCGCACTTAAACAAGACGAGCAGCTAAGCCAAAAGCACATAACTATTGCCGACAACGCTAAAAAGGCATTGTGCCAAGCAAGTGGTGGCGATGCCCGCAAAGTACTTAACTTACTTGAACAAGCAGTTGACTTAACAACTGAGCAAAACGGGCAATACAACGTAGACGAGCACGTACTTAGCCAAGTGTTACCAACGCATTTAGCAAAATACGATAAAGGCGGCGATGAGTTTTACGATTTAATATCAGCCTTTCACAAATCAGTACGTGGCAGCTCTCCCGATGGTGCACTGTATTGGTATTGCCGTATTTTAGCCGGTGGCGGTGACCCTCTATACGTAGCAAGGCGATTACTTGCGATAGCTACAGAAGACATTGGTAACGCCGATCCGCGCGCAATGGAAGTCGCCCTAAACGCATGGGATATATTTCAGCGAGTAGGCCCAAGCGAGGGCGAACGTGCAATAGCACAAGCCACGTTGTATTTAGCCAGTGCACCCAAAAGCAATGCTGTTTATATGGCGTTTAATCAAGCCAAAGCAGATGCTCAAAATGAGCCAAGTTACCCCGTGCCAGAGCATTTACGCAATGCTCCAACCAACTTAATGAAAGACTTAGGTTACGGCGCCGAGTATCGCTATGCGCACAACGAAGAAGGCGCATTTGCCGCAGGTGAAAAGTACTTACCGCCAGAAATGGACGGTAAAGAATATTACTTACCGAGCGAACGCGGACTTGAACAAAAAATTAAACAAAAACTCGATTACCTAAAAGAGCGCGATGCGCAAAGCCCACTTAGACGATACGAAAAATGATTAAACTTTATATGATGATCGCCCTTGGCGGAGCCTCAGGTGCGTGTTTACGGTTTTTTATTAGCGAAAGCATGCTAAAACTCCTCGGTAGGGGATTCCCTTTTGGCACGTTGACGGTTAATATTCTGGGTTCATTGTTAATGGGCATTTTGTACGGTTTGATAGATAAAGAAATTATCACCGCAAGCCCCGCCAAAACTCTTATCGGTATTGGCTTTTTAGGTGCATTAACCACCTTTTCAACATTCTCAATGGACTCGTTGTTGTTATTACAACAAGGTCACTTTATTAAAATGGCCCTCAATATCATCCTAAACGTGATGGTGTGTATTTTTATGGCTTGGCTGGGCCTTCAGCTAGTAATGCAAAAAGGTTAAAAAACTAACATGTTAGATTCTAAATTTTTACGTCAAGACATCGAACAAACTGCAGCACGTTTAGCGGCGCGCGGTTACGAACTCGATGTAGCGACGGTAACGGCACTTGAAGAAAAACGCAAAACATTACAAGTAAAAACGCAAGAACTTCAAAGTCAACGTAATGCAAGCGCAAAAGCAATTGGTCAAGCCAAAGCAAAAGGCGAAGACGCGCAGCCATTACTTGATGCAGTAGCTAACTTAGGTAGCGAGCTAGACGCTGCTAAAACTGAGCAAGATGCAGTATTAGCCGCAATTAACGACATTGCTTTAGCAATTCCTAACTTACCAGACGAGTCTGTACCAGCGGGTAAAGATGAAGACGACAACGTTGAAATTTTAACATGGGGCACGCCTAAAAAATTCGATTTTGAAGTTAAAGATCACGTTGATGTAGGGCAAGACCTAAACGGCTTAGACTTTGAAATGGGCGTTAAAATTAGTGGCGCACGCTTTACCGTAATGCGCGGTCAAGTAGCGCGTATGCACCGTGCACTAACGCAATTTATGCTAGATACACACGCAGACAAAAACGGCTATACAGAAATGTATGTACCGTACTTAGTTAATAGCGCAAGCCTTTACGGTACAAGCCAATTACCTAAATTTGCAGGTGATTTGTTCCACACATTAGGTCTTGTAAACGACGATGGCGAACAACAAGCCGGCTTTAGCTTAATTCCTACAGCAGAAGTACCGCTTACAAACAGCGCACGCGACGAAATTTACGACGAAAGCGCTTTACCTATACGCTTAGTTGCCCACACTCCGTGCTTTAGAAGTGAAGCAGGCAGCTATGGTCGTGATACACGTGGCTTAATTCGTCAGCATCAGTTTGATAAAGTTGAATTAGTACAGCTTGTAAAACCAGAAGACTCAATGGCAACGCTTGAAGAGTTAACAGGTCATGCAGAGCAAATACTACAAGCGCTTGAGCTTCCGTACCGTAAAGTGATTTTATGTATGGGCGACATGGGCTTTGGCTCAGCTAAAACATACGATTTAGAAGTATGGTTACCAGCGCAAGACACATACCGTGAAATTTCATCATGTTCAAACATGGCTGATTTTCAGGCTCGTCGTATGCAAGCACGTTTTCGCCGTGAAGGTGTTAAAAAGCCAGAGTTACTACATACACTAAATGGTTCAGGCTTAGCAGTTGGTCGTACTCTCGTAGCCATACTAGAAAACTACCAACAAGCAGATGGCTCAGTAGTAGTACCAGAAGCATTACGCCCATACATGGGTGGATTGGAAGTGATTGGTAAACAATAAAAATCAAGTTTAAGTTAAGCAAGCTTTAAGCTTGTAAATCTTAAGACGAAAGCCGCTGTTTGTAATGAACAGCGGCTTTTTTGTTGTGGGTTAAAGGTAAAAACTTAAAGAAAAAATTCAAGTTATCTTATTAATAATATCGCTTACACCTATTTTTATAGCTCATTACTTTTTTGTCCGATATTACTGATCTCTACCATTTTGGGGTATTTCTACATCAAGGAAACTTAAATATCGGCTAACTAATTGTTTACAAGTCCTTATTAGCTGGTTAAATTAGAACCTTTGTAATATTTGGACATTTGTCGGGTTATAAAGCGACAAATGTCGGATACAAAGCTTTTAGTTTTTAAAGTATCTTACCATCTAAGGAGAGAAGAATTGATTCAAAACGTTTTAAGCTTTATGGGTTCTTGGGAAAAATTATGTAGTACACACTCTGAGGAATTAGAATCTATAAAAGTAGCAATAGCTGAGTACGCTCTTTATAGATCTAGTGATAAAGAAGGTAGTTTAAATATCAGTACCAGAGAAATTTGGGAAAAATTCCTATTTGATCAAGGTTGGAACATAGCAGAACAAGCCTATTTTAACACATCAGGCAGGAGAGTGCCTGTAAGGTCTTTAGGTCCACAAAAAAATGGTTTATCTGCTCAAATGGCGTTTTCCAACCCGGACTTTTTAAGTAGGTGGCTTTTTACATATTCAACATTAGCTGTCAGAAACAAAATTGTTGAAATACCAATTTTAGTTGTCCCAATGCTTGACTCACACCCTAATATAAATCGTAGCCACATAGCAAGAACGGGGTCATTCGAATACTATCAAGAACAATTAGAGATGCTCTCTCCACTTAGTTTGACTCACCCCTTTTTAATTATTGGCTATTCTATACATACTTCGCTATTGGACATTAACGTAATTGATGTAGAGCAAGAAGATAGACCACCATCTCCTGAAGTTAATCAAGTTATAAACAAAAGTATTGAGTTTCCTGCTGAATACCATCAAGCCGGAATAGGAATACTTAATTTCTTCTCAACATATTTAACTGAAAACTATCCAGATCAAGATGCAACTGTTCGAATTGAACAGAATGGATTAAAAGTTAGAATGATTGTCGAATCAGGAGAGGGAAACCCTGAAATTATTGAGAAGGCACTACATGAATATGAACAAATAATGTCGGGATCACAAAGTGCAACTAAATTTACTCAAAATGAAAAACTAATACTTGAGTTAAGGAATGAAGTTAGAGTTGCCAAATTTAGAATTGAATCTCAACAAGACATCATAGCCTTGCAGAATCATAAAATTCAATCTAGTGAAGAGCGTATTGATACGTTGCTAGGAATTGTTGGTGAAGGGCTTAGACAGGAACCTCATAATATAAATGTACAAGTAAACCCTTGCATCCAAAATAATATGTCACTCACTATAAATGCTGATATTGCTTCAAGCTTGGGGCACCTTGAAGAATTGATGGATATACTTCCTAAAGATGATGCGATTTGTTTGCCAATTAATGATTTGTCTAAATCACTACAAATTATTGAAGCAGAGCAAAACCCAGAAATTGTACGTTCATCATCTGCTATGTCTAAGTTTTCTAGGTTTATCGATAAAATATCTGATGCCAATGGGGCTGTTAGAAAAGCAATTGATACTACTCAGCAGGGATTTGAAGTGGCACAAGATCTAGTTAATAAATACAATAAAATTGCATCTTGGTGTGGGTTACCAGTTGTACCTACATTTAAATAAAAACTAACAAGAGACTATGGCGTCAAAGAAAAATTAGGATGACACCCATCCTAATTATTACGAGAAAAGCCAACAAAAACAGCATGAAGAGTGCATTATTATAAATAAAGCAAAAATAATGGGGTCAGGTCCTGAGGGATCCCCACAATTATTAATAAGCTACAAGCACTCACGGCAATCCTTATTTAATTGTTTGAGTGCTTCTGAAAAAATTTTCAGTTTTATTTTATAACCAAACTTTTCGAAATATTGCGTCCCTAAACTAAAACTAGACAGCACGTTTCTATTCTTTATCGTATTCGCCTGAAAGCTTCTATGTACATTCAATATTTTTGCAGTTAAACCGGCTAGCCAAAGGATAAAATTAGCAATTAATGCAATCAATAACGCGACATTCAAGCGGCCTTTTTCATAGCTACGACAATGACGTAAGTTCAAGCCATTACTGGTGTTTTTTAAGTCTCGAAAGGACTCTTCTATCTGCATTCGCTGGCTGTAAATTTTAACAATATCTTGTGCTGAATAATTAATATTGCACAATGTAGTGGTAAAGTAATTTTGGCCACCCATTAAGAAAGAAATGTTATGCTATTTGCATACAAATTTGGGTGAAAAAA